>NZ_JABXEO010000028.1:0-80412 GCF_013372585.1 Myxococcus sp. AM010 | reverse complement strand
CCCCTGGAGAAGCCGCCCCCCGCGCTGGAGTGCTTCTACGTGGGCGCGGTGTTGAAAGAGCCACGGTTGATGGCGCGGGACACCTTCCGCGTGTGTGACGAGCTGTCCCACATGGGCCTGCGCATGGCGCTGGCGCACGCGACGTCGGGACACGGCGCCAACGACGCGCTCTTTGAATCCTCGGAAGCCGTGAAGCGCGGCGTTGAGAGCGCGCTGCGGCAGCTCCCCTCGGAGCCCGTCCCCCTGGAGGCGGCGTTCCTCTCCATCTGCAGGGAAATCATGGTGCGGCGCATTGACGAGCGGCTCGTTTATATAAAGCGGGCGACGGAGCAGACGCCGGGGGCGTTCGACCTGACAGAGGAGACGCGCCAGCTCCTGGCGGAGCGCGTGGAACTGTTGGCGCTCAAGAAGCGTGTCCTGGAGGAGCTCAAGCCTGCCTCCTCGGGAACAAAGGCGCCCATGCAACCGGTTTGAGTTCGCGTTTGTAAGAAACCCTGACTTTGCGGTAGATCGGCCGGCTCGCCCAGGCCTCAAGCCCCTGAATTTGCTCAAGGAGAAGTACCCGAATGCCGACGCAGAAGCCCTCGAAGGCGTCCGTGAAGCCCACCAAGAAGAAGGTGGATCCGGTGATCCGCAAGAAGAAGGCTCCGGACGGTGCCGCGGCGAAGGGGGCCAAGACGGGCGCCGAGGAGAAGGAAGAACTCGCCGCGAGGGACGTCGTCGCCGAGGCGACGGAGAAGCTCAAGAAGAAGAAGAAGGGCGTGGCCCCGGCCATGGGCGATGACGTGGACCCGGAGGAGGCCGCGGAAGAGGCCGCCGCCGCCGTCCAGGTGGACCCCGACGCCGTCGAGGACGACATCGAGGAGGATCCGGTCGCCGAGCGCAAGGAGGTCAAGGACCTGCTCGCCGCGGGCCGTGAGAAGGGCTTCCTCACGTACGACGAGGTCAATGACGCGCTCCCCGCCGACATCGTGTCGTCCGATCAGATCGACGACGTGATGAGCATGTTCGGCGACAACGACATCGAGATTGTCGACGCGCAGAAGGCCGCTCAGAACAACGAAATCAAGCCCACCGTCACCGTCGAGGAAGAGAAGGAAGACGCCGACGAGGACGAGAAGGACGAGGACGACGAGCCGGGCGGCAAGTCGAACGACCCGGTGCGCCTGTACCTGCGCAAGATGGGCAGCGTCAGCCTGCTCACCCGCGAGGGCGAGGTCGAAATCGCCAAGCGCATCGAGGAGGGTGAGAAGGAAGTCCTCCGCGCGCTGCTGGCGTGCAAGGTCGCCGTCGAGGAGATCCTCGACATCGGCAACAAGCTGAAGACGGCCAAGCTGCGCGTGCGCGACGTCATCAAGGACGCGCCGGAAGAGGCCCAGGCCGAGGGTGCCGACGAGGCGCCCGAGGAGGTCGGCGAGGGTGACGCTCCCGCGCAGCTGGCGCAGAGCGAGCTGAACAAGATTGAGCAGATCTGCAAGCAGATCGAGCGCTTCCGCAAGTTCGCCCAGGACTGCGACGTCTTGGAGGAGGAGCTGTCCTCCAAGAAGAAGCTGACCGAGGTGCGCAAGAAGGAAGTGAAGCAGGAGATGAAGGACCTCCGGACCAAGATGATGGAGGTCCTGGAGGAGATGCGGCTCAACAAGAAGCAGGTGGACCGCATCGTCATCAACCTCAAGGCCCTCATCGAGCGCGTCGACAAGGCCGAGGACGAGCTGCGTGATTTGGAGCGCCGCTACGACTGCTCCATGAAGGAGCTGCGCCCGCAGCTGAAGGAGTCGCGGGAGAACCCCAACATCGGCAAGAAGCTGCAGAAGCAGCTCAACCTCACGCCGGAGCAGTTGGAGGTCCTGGACCGCGACGTGCGCACGGCGGTGCGGAAGATCAAGAAGGTGGAGGAGGAGGCCAACCTCCCCGTCGAGTCGCTGCGCCGCAACTACGACGCCATCCGGCTGGGTGAGCGCCGCGCCGAGCGCGCCAAGAGCGAGCTGGTGGAGGCCAACCTGCGCCTCGTGGTGTCCATCGCGAAGAAGTACACGAACCGCGGCCTGCAGTTCCTGGACCTCATCCAGGAGGGCAACATCGGCCTGATGAAGGCCGTGGACAAGTTCGAGTACAAGCGCGGCTACAAGTTCTCGACCTACGCCACCTGGTGGATTCGGCAGGCCATCACCCGCGCCATCGCGGACCAGGCCCGCACCATCCGCATCCCGGTGCACATGATCGAGACCATCAACAAGCTCATCCGCACCAGCCGTTACCTGGTGCAGGAGATTGGCCGCGAGCCGACGCCGGAGGAGATCGCGGAGAAGATGGAGCTGCCGCTCGACAAGGTCCGCAAGGTCCTGAAGATCGCCAAGGAGCCCATCTCCCTGGAGACGCCGATTGGCGAGGAAGAGGACAGCCACCTGGGTGACTTCATCGAGGACAAGAGCCTCGTGTCGCCGGCGGACGCGGTCATCAACATGAACCTGGCGGAGCAGACCCGGAAGGTGCTGGCCACGCTGACGCCGCGTGAGGAGAAGGTGCTCCGCATGCGCTTCGGCATCGGCGAGAAGTCCGACCACACACTGGAAGAGGTGGGCCAGGACTTCGAGGTGACGCGCGAGCGCATCCGTCAGATTGAGGCCAAGGCGCTGCGCAAGCTGCGCCACCCGAGCCGCTCCAAGCGCCTGCGCTCCTTCGTGGAGAGCTGAGCCGGGCTTGAGCTGAGCTGAAACGTGGGCCCCCGCTCCATTCGTGGACCGGGGGCCTTCGTGTTTCTAGAGTCCGGGGCCGTGGCGCTCCGAACGAAGACGAAGACACCGAAGGCCGAAGCGAAGAAGGCTCCCCCGCCCTTTTCGAAGGCGGTGTGGCAGGCGGTCCGGGCGATTCCGCGCGGGCAGGTGCGCTCCTATGCCCAGGTGGCGCTCTATGCGGGCCGTCCTGGGGCCGCCAGGGGCGTGGGCCGGGAGATGGCCACCCTGCCCCACCAGCCCGGGTTGCCGCTGCCCTGGTGGCGCGTCACGCGCTCGGACGGGACGCTGGCGCCCCAGGTGGCCCAGGAGCAGGCACGGCGCCTGCGGGCCGAGGGCGTGGAGGTGACGCAGCGCGGGGACACTGTCCGCGTGAAGGTGCCACGCGAGGCGCCGGCACCGGGTGTGGGAGCGAAGCGGAAGCGCTGAGGAGGGGTGGAACGACGCCCCTTGCCAGGACTGCACGCCCGGGGATATGCAATCCGTCACGCGGTTGGCTGGCGCATGAGGGCCCTTAGCTCAGCGGTTAGAGCTGTCGGCTCATAACCGATTGGTCCCTGGTTCGAATCCAGGAGGGCCCACTCCCCTCAATGCCTTGCAGTGCCTCGGGAATCTCTCCGGGGGTGTCTGTCCATTGAGCGGGCCCCGCTGAGTTCCGCCACCGTTGTTGAGCGCGACGACGCGCTCGTCCGTGACCTCCATTGCTTCACCCTCTGCCCACACCACCCCGTCTGCACGATGAGATGTGAGTAGAATTCAGCAGGCAGCGGCCCATGTCCAACCAGCGTGCCGCAAGACTCCCCGCTGCACTCGTGCCGGCTTGAAATAAACGCCACCGGTTCACCGCCCTCAATGGGCTGCCCCAAGAGGTTGCAGTCGTAGCATCCCGCCACCACAGACAGACATTGCAGTCGATAGTTGAAGAAGGCCGGATCCTCGTTACATCTGATTGAGACCTCCACCACTCGGGGCGGAATCGGTTCAGAACCGGCGTCGCAGCCAGCGTCCTGGCCATCGACGTCATCCCCTGCCACTGAGTCTCCGCATGCAGGACCAAGAGAGAGCAGCAGCTCAGGGAACAGCGCGAGAAAGTGAGTTCGCATGAGCAGGAGCCAACGCGCTGGATCGCCGGAGAGGCCCCCCAACGTCGAATCATTCGGAGGCGCACTCAGCGCCACTGAAGAAGTAGCCACCCGACGCGAATTGATCGGGGATTTATGCGTGCCAATCAGGCAGGGGGCCATCCCGTCCCAGCCACAAGATGCACCCGTGTGAGACCCCCCCGCTCCCGTGGGGCCACCGGCCGCACCAGATTCCGAACCACTGGCGCCCCCTGCGGGCCGCCCACCGCATCAAGGTGCCCAGAGACACTTGCCGCAACGGTGGGCGAGGAGTGTCCGAGGATGCGCTGAAGGACCGCCAGCAGCACCCGCGCATTGAGCAGCAGCGTTACCGTGGCTCCCCCCGACAAGCTGGGACCCGGTTCATCGCGGCCCCGGGCAGCGCGGCGAGGAGCGCCAGTACGCGCCTCAATCCTTGCAGCACGCTGCCGGGGCAACGCGCCTTCATGCGGGAGCTCTTCGCACCCGCATCCGGAAAGTCGCGCCGCCGCCTTCCGTGGGCAGGTGCTGAAGGCTGCCGCCGTGACCTTCCGAGATGCGGCGGGCGATGCCCAATCCCAGCCCGGTTCCACTCCACTGACCTTCCCGGCGCCAGAACGGTTCGAAGATGTTCTCTCGGTCGGACTCCTCGACGCCGGGGCCGTGATCGACGACGTCGACCGTGATGCTGGACGTGCTGGCCTCCATCCTGACAATCACCGTCCCGCCAGCGGGCTCGGCGCGCAGCGCATTGTCGAGCAGGTTGGCCAACGCCGACCGAAGGCCATCGGCCTGTCCCAGCACCATCTCGGAGGACGATGCGGCTTCCAGGGCGATGGCGCGTCCGCTCCGCAGCGCCAGCGGCGCCATGTCGCTGATCAGCTCACGCAGTTGCTGGACGATATCCAGCGCCCTCCAATCCGCCGGGGTCTGTCCCTGCATGCGGAAAGCCGCGAGCAGTTGGTCGACCATCAGCCCCAGCCGCGTCGCATCGCGCCGCAGGTCCCGCGTGGCGGGGCTGTCGCCCAGGGAGTCGAGCCGGGCGCAGAGAATCGCCACAGGGGTGCGCAACTCGTGCGCGGCATTGGCGACGAACAGTTGCTGGCGGGAGACGCCGCTCTCGAGCCTTTCCAACAGCTGATTGATGGCCGTGACGAAAGGCTTGATCTCCTTGGGCACGCCGTCGGGCGACAGCCGCTGGTCCAGCGTCTCGAGGCCGATGCCGGATGCGGCGTCGGCGGCCCTCGTGAGGGGTTGTAGCGCGCGACGCAGCATCAGTGGCAGCACGAGGACGGTGGCGAGAACGGCCGAACCCAACAGCTTCATCACGCGCGGAATCAGCGTCAGCAGCGCCGTGGGCAGGTCATCCAGTCCGAGGCGATTGCCGCTCGTCACGACGACCGCGGTCCCGATGCCGTGGACCGGGAACATCGAGACGTTCGCGCGCTGGCCCTCCCCGAAGGCGATCACCGGATCTCCGCACTCGCCGAGCAGTTGCACGCACCGCAGGTCGGGGAAGTGCCGGTACACGTCGTCGAGAGTGGGCGCCGGTTCGAGGTTAGCACCAGGCGCGGCCCAGCCGCGTGGAGCGATCGCTTGGGCAAGCGACTGCGATGAGCCGGGCACGAGGCGGCCGTCCACGTAGACGGCGTAGGCCAGCTGCGGACGGCGTGCCTGATAGGCGCGCAGCGCGCTTGAGGGCTCAATGCGAGGGTCGCCTGCCGGGTCCAGCGTAATCGACTCGGCAACGCGACGTTGGGAGGTCGCGGCGGACAGGTCGTCGTGCGAGACGGCGTGGGAGAACACCATCCAGAACAGCATCAGCCCGGTGATGACGATGAGCTGCGTTGCGAGGACGGCCGCGATCAGGCGCGGCGCCAGGGAGTCCGTCAGACGCTTCATGGCTCGTCAATCAGGTAGCCGACGCCCCGGACCGGGTGCAGCACCACACCCGCGCCACAATCCTCGAGCCGCCGTCGCAGCCTGGAGATGTGCGCCTCCAGGGTGTTGGCACTGGGCTCCTCGTCGAACCCGTAGACCTCCTTGATGAGGGTGTCGCGCTGGACGACCCGCCGCGCGCGGCGCATCAGGGCAGCCAGCAGCGAGGCCTCGCGCCTGCGAAGCAGCAGCGGCCTTCCCTGCACCGTCATCTGCCTGGAGCCGAGGTCGTACTCGATGGCGCCGCAGCGCACGGGCTGTAGCTGTCGCGCCTGTGCAGGCCGCCGCAGCACCGAGCGGATGCGCGCCCGCAGCTCGTCTGCGTGGAAAGGCTTTCCCACGTAGTCATCCGCCCCCGCATCCAGGCCCGCGACTCGCTCCGGGACATCTCCCATCGCGCTGATCACCAGCACGCCCGCCTCCGGCTGCCTGGCACGAATCTCGGGAATCAGGCACAAGCCGTCGCCATCAGGCAAGCGGCGGTCCAGCAGCACGATGGCGTAGGCGCCCAGGTGGAGCGCGCTACGGGCCGAGGTGACCGAAGCCACGACGTCGACCGAGAAGCCCTGGGACGTCGCTTCATTTGCCACCAGCCGCGCGAGTTCCGGCTCATCCTCGACAAGGAGCGCACGCATGAGACCCCTCCGTGACGGCGGACGCTACTCCTCCCGCAGCGAAGGCGCCGCGACAATCATCGGCTGTCAGGCTCGTGCAAGCCTACGCTGCCAGAAGAGAAGGGAAGGAGCTGTGCGATGCCCCCCATGCGAGCACCTGCGTACTGTCCCAGGACCGAGATGATGAACTTCTTCCGTAATTGTTGCCTGGCCATCCTCCTGACGAGCTGCGCGGGAACCCCCACGGCCAGGGAGCAGGCTGGACCCGGCAGCCGGCGCGAAGCGACCGCCATCGTCGCCAACCTGCGCCGAATCGTGACCCCCATGGGCGTGGAGCGGCTGGAGAAGATTCGCATCGGAGGGATCGACCAATGGGTCTCGATTCGCGGCGTCGACCGGGCCAATCCCGTGTTGCTGATGCTCCACGGAGGTCCGGGCTTCGTGTCGATGCCGACGAGCTGGTACTTCCAGCGGGGGTGGGAGGAGTACTTCACCGTCATCCAGTGGGATCAGCGCGGTGCCGGAAAAACCTATCGGGCGAATGACCCCTCCGCGGTCGCGGCGACCATGACGGCGGAGCGGTTGCTCGCCGATACCGAGGAGATGATTCGCTGGGCACGCGAGGAGTTCGGCAAGGAGAAGATCTTCCTGCTCGGTCATTCGTGGGGCAGCTTTCTCGGCCTGTCCGTCGCGCGACGTCACCCGGAATGGCTGCACGCGTATATCGGAATGGGACAGGCGACCGATGTCCTGGAGAGCGAACGGCGCGGATGGCGCTTTGCCATGGACAGGGCACGCGCAGCCGGAAACGAAGAGGCAATCCGGGAGCTGCAATCGATTGCGCCCTATGCGGCGCATGGCGCTGCGCTCGAGTTGCCCGTCGTCGCGATCCAGCGCAAGTGGCTCGGCTTCTATGGTGGACAGGTGTACGGGCGGACGGGTGGCCAGGCAGAAGCGGAGGGCTTCGCACTCTCTCCGGAGTACACGGATGCCGATCTGGCCTCGGTATGGACCGCCAACGAGCTCTCCGAGGAGAAGCTGTTCCCCGCCGTGCTGCGGGCCGACTTCAGCAACGTGACCCGGCTTGAGTGCCCGATGCTCCTCTTCAATGGCCGGCACGACTACAACGTGTCGGCGAGCGTCGCGGCCGAATGGTTCGAGCGCCTTCACGCCCCCATCAAGCACCTGGTCTGGTTCGAGAACTCGGCCCACGAAATCATGAACGAAGAACCGGGCAAGATGCTGCTATCGCTGGTCATGTACGCCCGGCCCATCGCCGAGGCGGCAGGCGATGCACCGAAGCCTGCCCCCCCGGGGCGCAGCCGCCGGGGCACGACAGGCCCGACACGCCCGCTGAAGTCCCCCTCCCACTTCAGCGGGCCCTGCGTCGGCGCGCCCATGTGAGCCGTCACGGCCACGAGCTCGAGCGTGGCGTGCGCTCGACGTCGAGCTTGGCTCGGCACGTCCCCTACGGATGCGCCAACGCGTAATCGATCGCCGCCGTGACGGCCGCCACCTGCGCGTCGCTGCACTGCGCGGGCGTCGCGCGCGGGCTGTCGGGGTAGACCTCGGTGGTCGTCACGTAGCGGGCGGGCGTGATGCCAGCGCACAGTCCGAGCTGGCGGAAGGCGTAGTGGATGACGCCCGGTGCGACGACGGGAGAGCCAATGATATTGCCGTCGGCGTCGGGCGGCGCGATGTGGGTGACCTTCGCGACCCCGGCGATGACCGCCTGCTGGAAGTCGACCTGCGGGTTCTCGGTGTCGCCCACGACGTAGAAGCCGTCGGGGGTATGGCCGGGCTCGAAGGGCTTGCCGTCGCGCGCGGCCAGAGCGGGGCGGAACTCCGCCTCGTCCGAGTCGGTGGTCTCGTGCAGGTCCACGTGCACGAGCACGCGGTCGCGCAGCGGGGCGACCAGCCGCATGAGGGCCGCCGACTCCTCCGCCGGGCTGGGCTCGCGGAAGGAGCGGTTCGGGTCGATGGCGTTCATGTTCCAGCGGTGGATCCGCTCGTAGGCCCACGGGCTGACGCACGGGACGACGAGCAGGTTGATGCGGCCCGCGTAGCCAGCCGCATGCCGCTCGATGAACTGCAGCGCGCCGTGGACGCCGCTCGTCTCGTAGCCGTGAACCCCACCCGTGACCAGCGCCACAGGCAACTCGTCGCGCCAGTCGCGGCTCGCGAGCGCGAACAGCGGGTACGTGTCCGGCGGGTACTCCAGCAGGCCGTACTGCCTCACGTCAAAGCGCGCGCGCAAGCGCTCTATCGCGCTCAGCACGTCGGCCGCGTAACTGCGCTTGCGGGTCTGGCGGGACCGCCAGGCCGTGACTTCCGCCTCGCCCCAGGGGCTTCCGGGGGTACCAATGGGGTACGGTGCAGTGCTCATAGCGGCGATTCTAGAGCAGGTTGCGGGTCGCTACCCGGGCTTCTCGTGTGTGACGTCAGGCGTTCGATGCAGCGGTGAGGCTCGAATCGTCTTCAGAATGTGCGCTCTGGGGAGCCTGCGCAGCACCGTCACCATGAGCAGTTCCGCGGCGATGAAGGCGCCGCCGAGCCACTCGGAATGGCCGAGCGTCGCGGAGAGGTCGGCGAGACGCCTCCGGATGCGTTCCTCGATCACGGGCAGGCGCTCCGCGCGCCAGCTCTTGTCGTTCTCCAGGAGGGTCGCAGCTTCGAGCTCGACGATGGGCGACTCGACCGTATTCAGCGCGGCAAACATCCACGAGTTCGTGCGCCCGAGCATAAGACGGAGAGGGACTCTTTTGAGCATCGCGGGCAGGAGCAGCGGGGACGAGGAGGGCCGCTGACGGGGATCGTCCGAGCTGTGTGCCAGGCAGGTGGAGCGGCCGCGCAGCCCCTTGAGGTCCCCCCAGTCCAGGCCGCCCTCCCACGAGGGGTCCGGCAGGGGCCGCCGGCCTGTTGGCGATGGACTGAGCCTCAACACCACGCAGCCGGGGGCCCCCGCGCCGGGGCCAGCCTGGCACTCTCAGTGAGCAGTCCCAGGTGCTCCAGTATCGTCCGCCCCCTCTCGCCTCCTTCACATACGTCAGCCCCCGTAAGCCTGCCTCCACACCTCACGTATGCGTATACGTCGAAGCCGAAGGTCCTCCTCCGCAGTTCTGCGAAAGTCCACACGCGACGTTCTCTCCCCATCGCCCCCCTTCCTGGCCGCTGCCTAGGGGCCACCATTGCCTCCTCCGCTGAGGCGTGGGGAACTCCGGCGTGTTGGTAACACCGTATGGACGTGCACCGGTTGCTGAGGCCGCTTGCTCGATGCCAAGCAACTGCGGCGGCTCTTGAAGGAGCGCGCTCTCAAGGAAATCTCGGCAGCGCTCCGCGGAACGTGCGCCGTTTGCCCTCCACAACAGGTCCCTTGGAACGAACGCCTTGGCGTTGGCGAAGAGATTTGAACCAGTGCCAGCGACGTCGAACAGCTTGTACTCCCAGCACGGCCTGGCCAGCCCAATCCCTGCTTCTCCTCGCCAGTCGAAGTGCGTGTCCTCCACGAACTGCCCGCTGAGAAAGTCGAAGAACTTCAGAGCCCCTTCGAACATCGATTGAAAGGGAGTGGTTGCGAACAGGTGCAGCGCCATCGCCTCAATGCTGGAGGACTTGAATGCCGCCTTCTTCGGCAGCCGGGCATTCCACGACTTCAACACGTTGACCAACGGCTTGAAGCGATTGCCTCGCGCTTGATTGACTTCCATCGCCCGCTCCGCGTGGACCCGGGGAGCCGTGAGAATCCACTCTCCAGCGTCCTTGTCCGGGATCAGGATGAACCCATCCTGATCCGTCTCGATAGCGGGAACCGCGTCGATGTCCAGGTGCTGCATTTCAAGACCGACCGAGCGCCGCTGCCTCCGGACCAAGCTACTCTCTCGGCGCAGACAAATCGCGCCAAGAAGGGTCTCCAAGGCTTTCTCCGGCTCCGGACACCCTCCGGTGAGTGTCAACGCAGATGACGCGTGAAAGGATTAAGCCAAGCGCTTCACTTCCTGCACTGCCTGGGTGGGGTGCGGGGAGGGGCCGAGGCGCACGGGGCCAGCGGGAGTCCAATCCCAATCGCGCGTCTTGCCGCGACAGCGCTCCGGGTGGCGACGCCCTGCCCCAGCAGTTGCGGCACGAGAGAAGTCGGCAGGTGGTGGAGAAGCTGCACACCTGGGCCTGTGAGGCGCGTGTGCTGCCCGAGTCCGCCCTTGGCAAGGCCGTCGCCTTCATGCGCGGCCTGTGGCCAGGCCTCACCCACGTCCTTCGGGACGAGCGCATTCCACTCGACACCAACGCCGTGGAGAGGGCGCCGTGGGGCGTCTTCCTCGGGCGCAAAAACCACTACGGCAGCCGCTCGCGCAGCGGCACCGAGGTGGCCGCCCTCTTCTACTCCCTCCTCGAGTCCGCCAAGCGCTGCGGTGTCGAGCCGAAGGCCTACCTGCGCTCGGCGACGCTCGCCGCCATGGGTCGCCAGGCGGTCCCACGTCCGCACATTATCCTGGACGTTCCCGTTTCCACGTCGCCGACGCCCTGATGTCATCCTCGCGCGCCGTCTCGAAGTTCCGACGCCGTAGCGCGCCGTTCAACGCGATTCGCGCGACCGCGCTTGCACTTGATTAACCAAGTGGTTAGTTTCCCACTTGGTTAATTACACCATGTCGATCGACCCGCTCAGCGCCACCTTTGCAGCACTCGCCGACCCGACCCGGCGCGCGATCCTCGCGCGGCTCGCGAAGGGTGAAACCTCCGTCACGGAGCTCGCGCAACCTTTCGAAATGAGCCTCCCTGCCGTAACGAAGCACCTCAAGGTGCTCGAGCGCGCAGGGCTGATTACGCGGAGCCGCGAAGCGCAGTGGCGCCCCTGCCGACTCGCGCCGAAGCCGCTGAAAGACGCGAACGCCTGGCTTGAGCACTACCGCGAATTCTGGGAGGGCAGCTTCGACCGGCTCGAGGACTACCTCGCCGACCTCCAGGGGCAGAAGCGCCCGGCGCGCGCCCGCAAAGTTCCAACTCCGAAGAAGCCCAAACGAGGAGCACACACATGAACGCAGCGGTCGACCTCAACGAACTCGCGAAGCGGCAGCTGAAGATCTCGCGGCTGATCAGCGCCCCACGCGCGCTCGTCTTTCAGGCGTTCACCGACGCGAAGATGATCTCCAACTGGTGGGGGCCGAACGGCTTCCGCACGACGACGGTGAGCAAAGATGTGCGTCCGGGTGGCGCGTGGAAGTTCACCATGCACGGGCCGGATGGCACCGACTTCCCGAACCACATCGTCTACACGAAGGTCGTCCCCAACGAGCGGCTTGAGTGGGATCACGGCTCGAAGGAGGGCGAGGTGATGTTCAAGGCGGTCGTCACCTTCGAGGATGAGGCGGGACAGACGCGCGTCACGTTGCAGCACACGATGCCCACCGTCGAAGCGCGCGAGCAGGCGGCAAAGTACGCAATCGAAGGCGGCAATCAGACGCTCACGCGACTCGAGCAGCACCTCGCGACGCAGCAGTAGTCGCTCGTCGCTACGGCACCGTGCGCGCGAGTGCCCACGTCAGCGCGGCTTCGAGCTCTGCCTGAGCGTTGATGGTTTTGTCACTCCTCTGCCGAGCGCATACCGCGAATCGATCGCTTCTCCGTCTGCCGGACGCGTCGCGCTCGCGATCCGCTGGGGCGAGCAGCCCCGCGACCGCGAGCGCGCGTAGCGCCAGGGCGCTTACGGGGTCGGCGGCACGATCTCGCGTGCCGAGGGGTAGGCGAAGTCGACCCGCCGCCAGCCGTCCACGCGGAACGTCGTCTCCCAGCCGGCCCACGTGGCCGCCCGATCGTAGTGACCGGTGTTCTCGCCGTCGCGGTCGTGCCATTCGGTGAAGAGGCGGAACTCGTTACGCGGCGTGCCGGAGGCGTCGAAGGGATTGGTGTCGAGGAACAGCAGGTTCCGGGTGCCGCCTTCGACCAGATACGAGACCACCTTCACGCCGAGCCAGCGGCCTTCCTGCAGCTGGTAGTCGAAGGAGGGCGTGAGCGAGAGGTGGTCGTAGGTCGGGTGGTCGAGCTCGCGGTAGGCCTGGGGCGAGACGCCGCCGAACGGGACGTCCATGCCGACGCAGCTCGAGCGCGCCACCTGGGGCTTCGTGTGCTGGCCGCCGCGCATCTTCCAGGACATGGAGTGGTGCGTGCCGTTGTCCTCGTGGGCGCGCACGTAGACGGTGGCCTCGAAGTTCAGGAGGTCGTCGGGGCTGCCGATGAAGCCGTTCTCGAGGGCGCCGTCACGCCAGGTGAAGGACTGCTCGCCGCCGCCGGGACGGAGGTGCAGCCGCACCGTCTTTCCGGCGGGCTTGCCGCTCGCGTACGTGACGCGGTGGCCGGTGGTCGACCAGTAGGGGACGCCGGATTCGAGGCCGGGCGTGGCCTCGTCGCCTTCCATGTCGAAGAATGGCTCGGAGTCGGTGGGGTCGCCGTCGCCGAGGTGGAAGCTGCTGCCGGAGGGCTCGGAGGGGAACAGCATCCCCACTCCGTCCGGACCCACCTCCGCCACGGGAGCGGGCGGAGTGGCCGGGGCGGCGAGCGCCGGAGCGGCGGTGCCAATGACGAGCGTGGAGATGAACGAAGCTCTGAGGAGGTTTGGGATCGTCATGAGCGGCGCAAACCGCGTGCGGTGACGAGATCATCCCGAACGAGAGGCGGCGGAGCGTGCCGGTAGGCGAGCACGCGGCTCTATGCGCGGAGCCCGTTCGACTGACATCCCGGGAGCGTGCGTGCTCCGTACAGCCGACGCGCCGAACTTCTCACTCGGGGAAGTCCTTCAGCCGTGGCGGCTCGCCCCGCGGAACGCTGCTCCTGGGCGAGAGGAGCACGGAGCTCTCAAGGTCGGCGCGCGCACCGTCTCCGCCTGCGCCTCGGGGAGCAGCGCCTGGATCGCGCAGCTGGGGACTTCGCCGCCGACGACGAGCGCGATGCTGGCCAGGTAATCCTCGACGATGGCGGGCCGCGCGAGTACGGCGCCCCAGTTGACGTCGACGGTGAGGTTCCCTCAAGCAGACGAAGAGGAGGCGTGCGCGGGGCTCGAGGCAGCGGCCAGGAAGGAGCCGACGTGCAGCGTGAACAGTTCGCTGGACGACCTAAACCCACAAGCCCATCACCGGACAATGGCTCCCTCGTGGCCATTGAGGCACGCGAGGGACCCTGTATATCTCCTCCCCTCCCTGCCTCCGCTGCCGACGGGCTTGATGCTCGAAACTCCGTTCCCCTCACGGTCCCGCCGCTGGCCCTGCTGACCGTCGAAGACACCCAGAACAAGCAATGCACGCTCCCAGCCTCGCCGAGTTCTTCCGGGTCAAGTGGTCCACGACGTTGGAAGAAGCCTCGTCGCGCAACCGCCTCCTGTTCAAGAGCGTCTTGATTTGGACCGCTGCCCTCATGGCTGCCTTTCAGCCCGGGCTGATGTCTTCGGACTCCCTCGACCAGTACAGCCAGGGCCTCAGCGGGGCGTACAACGACATCCATCCCCCGCTGGGTTCCTTGCTGCTGGGAATCAGCGGAAAGCTGACAGGCTCGCCCTGGCCCGTGCTCATGGCACAACTGCTCGCCATGGGCCTGTGCATGGCGGCGCTGGTGCGCTCCCCCAAGGCACGTGAGGGGCGGTGGGGACTGGTCGTCATGGGCCTGTTCCTGCTCACGCCCACCGTCTGGGCGCTCGCGGTGACGCTCTGGAAGGACGTGATGACGGCGGCGGTCCTCCTGGGCGCCGTCGCGGCGCTCAAGTTCCGCCGGCCCGCCATGGCGCTCGTGCTCCTGATGGCGGGTGTGGCCTTCCGCCACAACGCCATCATCGCGGCGGCGCCCCTGGCCATTCCCGCGGTCCTGCAATGGGCGCCCAAGCAGTGGAGCGCGTTCCGGAAGAGCCAGCTCCTGGCCGTGGCCCTGGTGGGGCTCGTGTTGTCGCCGTCGGTGGTCAGCCGCGCCCTTGGCTCGACGCGCGCATGGGCCGTGGGCCAGCTCTTCCTCTACGACCTGGCGGGCATCTACGCGGCCCATCCCGAGCTCGTTTCGCGGTCCATGCTGTCCAATGACACATCGGGAGATGAAATCGTTCGCCTGTACACGCCGCTTCATGTGTGGCAGTTGTTTGGTGGTGTGGAGGGCGCGCGGCCCATCTCCTTCACGTCGCTCGACTCCCGGCGAAAGGAGCTCCGCGGCGAATGGGCACGCATGATTCGGGAGCAGCCCAGCGCCTGGCTCCGGCACCGGTGGGCGTCATTCGAAAGCATGATCGGCGCGAGCCCAGCCCCAGTCCATTATCCGTTTCATCTGAACATTGATCCCAACTCCTTCCAGCTCCGCGTTCCCAGCGAAGGATGGCTTTACAAGACGCTGCATGAAATCAAGATGCGGCTCGCGAACACGCTCGTCTTCCGGGGCTGGGCGTGGCTCCTCCTGCTCGGAGGCATCGCGCTCGTGGCGCTGCGTAGGGTTCGACAGAAGCCCATCGCCTTCTGCACGGCCATGTCCGGCCTGGGTTATGCCCTCGCCTATCTCTTCATCGGCATCGGCAGCGACTTCCGCTTCATCTATTGGTCGATCATCACGGTCTTCGCCACGCTTGCGCTGCTGCTCACCGAACAGTCTCCCCAGGAAGCGGGCACCTCCGAGCGGGGGCCCGCCGCATCACCCAGCGCGGGGGCCTGAAGCCTCCGAGCGCCAGCACGCATCGTCCCAGGACCTTGCTTCGACGTCTCACCCCAGGTTCACGCCTTGCACATCTGCCTCGGATCCAAGGAACTCTCGCCGTGGGCTTGCCCCGATTTCGTGGGGCAGGCTCACTTCCGGGGGCGGGCCTTTTCGCGTCAGGACTGAATGTGCAACCGGCGCACGCGACGATGCGCCACTCCGCCGGGCTTCCCCAGCGCGGACCCATTCCCCTTCCCAGGAGCAAACTTCATGAGGCGGCTCATCCAGGGACTCTCCCTGACGTCTCTGTGTCTCTCGCTGGCGCTTGTGGTGCCAACAAGTTCTACACGCTGCCCGTCGACTCGAATGACGCCTCGACGACCACGACGTCCATCGGCGTCTGCGCCCTGGAGAGCGGTCTCGCGTCGCAGTCCATGGATAACGCGGCCATCACCGTCACCTACGATGCGACCTCCACGATGTACTACCGTTGCAGCGTGGACGCGGAGCGTGCGCTGACGCTGAAGCTGTCGGGGCCTCCCTCGTCGCGACTGCGCTACCCGCGAGAGACGACGGTTCACCTGGAGGCAGGAGAAATGGGCCTGCTCATCGTGCCGCTCTTCCCGGTGCCTGGGGCGCAGGCCCCCGGCAAGCGCTTCCTGATACCCAGCGCCAGGGGGCCCGCGGCGCCACGCCTGCGTCACTGGCGCGCGCGGCGCTACGAGGGCCCCATCCATCCCGCGATGAGCCTCCTGGGACTGTTCGCGGGCATTATCGCCTGGGGTAGCGGGGTGCACGTGGAGGTAGCAGGGGTGTCGGAGGTGAAGCCTCCTCCACCGCGGCTTCCCGAGGCGCGCTGGAAGGTGATGTGGAAGCCGGGTGCTGAGGCGATTCAGCAGGCCCGCGCCGTGGCCTGAACACCAGGCTCCCATGCGTCAGCGTCGGCATCCGGCCCAGGCCGTCCACCAGAAGCTGGACCCGGCCCGGCGTCGTCTTGAAGAAGCGCCACCACCAGGGCTTCTTGAACGCGGGGAGTCGGCACAGCTCCACGGGCAGGGGCTTCAGCGGGAGGGCTTCCCGACTGAGGCTCGTCAGCGCCCGCAGCTCGCAAACGGGGGGCAGCCGCCAACTGGGGCGCCCCCCGGGGAAGACCTACTCCTGGAACGCCTGGGTGAGCTTCGCGATGGCTCCTGGAAGGCCGCGCACGCGCAGCCGGCTGCCGCTCTCGTCGTGGGACTGGGACACCACCGTGGTGTGCTCGTACACCTCGCCGATGCGCCCCTGCCGGGCGTAGGGAATCACCAGGTCCGCCTCCACCATCGAAGACTCGAAGAAGGCGATGATGTTCTTGCGCAGCATCGCCACGTCGTCCGGCAGGTGCGCGGAGAGCATCAGGGCGTCCGGGTGCTTCGCGAGCAGCGCTTCCTTCGCCGCCGCGTCCAGCCGGTCCGCCTTGTTGAAGAGCAGCTTGCTCGGTACGGCGTCCGCGCCGATTTCCCGGAGCACCGTGCGGGTGACCTCCAGCTGCGCGGCCCACGTGGGGTCCGACGCATCCACCACGTAGAGCAGCAGTGACGCTTCCAGGGCCTCGTCCAGCGTGGAGCGGAAGGACGCGACCAGGTCGTGCGGCAGCTTCTGGATGAAGCCCACCGTGTCGGAGACCAGGATGCGCGGACGGGTCTCCGGCTGCAGCGCGCGCACCGTGGTGTCGAGCGTGGCGAAGAGCTGGTCCGCGACCAGCACCGTGCTGCCCGTCAACGCACGCATCAGCGAGGACTTGCCCGCGTTCGTGTAGCCCACCAGCGCCACCCGCAACTGGTCCCTTCGCGCGTAGCGGCGGTGGTCCTGGTCCTTCTGGATGGCCGCCAGGCCCTCGCGCAGCTCCGCCAGCCGGTCGCGAATCTTGCGGCGGTCCAGCTCCACCGCCGAGTCACCCGCGCCACGCCCCTGCTGCCGCTCGCGGCCTCCAGTGGATTCGCGCAGCCGGGGGGCCAGGTAGTTGAGCCGGGCGATCTCCACCTGCATCCGCGCTTCGTGGCTCTTCGCGTGCCGGTGGAAGATGTCGACAATCACGCCCGCGCGGTCCAGCACCATCGCGCCGGTGGCCTTCTCCAGGTTGCGCAGCTGGCTGGGCGACAGCTCGTGGTCCACGACCACCACGGTGGGCCGGGGCCCCGCCGTGTCGTCTTCTTCCGAAGGTGGAGGCAGCAGCGCGTCCTCCGGCTCCACGTCGCCGGCCTCGTCCTCCTCGGGGTCGGGCTCCGTGTTGGCGGCGGCCTCCCACTTCTCACGGGCCTTCGACATTCGGTCGCTCGCCCCGGACGCAATCACGCCGGAGCCGCCGGTGAGGGCCGCCAGCTCCTTGAGCTTGCCCGTCCCGAGCACCGTGCCCGTGGCCAGCCGCGTCCGCTTCTGGGACACCGTCGCCACCGTGTCATACCCCAGTGTGTGCACCAGCCGGCGCAGCTCCGCGAAGTCCGCGGCGTGCTCTTCGTCGGAGACGCCCGGAAGCTGGACACCGACGAGGACGGCACGCGGACGTTCAGGGAGGGTGGATATCGTCATGCGCATGCTCGTAGCACGTCGGGCCTTCCCGTGACGGGGCGAGTCCACGCCCCCCGCCCCCCAACAGGTCCGGGCGACACCTCGCCTGGATGGGGAGGGGGCAGGAATGCCAGGGGAAGTCCTCCCGGGCAGGGTAGGCTCCCTCCCCATGACATTCGCTTCACTCGGCCTGTCGGACACGCTCACCCGCGCCGTGGCCGGACTCGGATACGACGAACCCACGCCGGTGCAGCGCGCGACCATCCCCGTCGTCTTGCGAGGTGGTGACGTCTGGGCCTCGGCGAAGACGGGCTCGGGGAAGACCGCCGCGTTCCTGCTGCCCATCCTGGAGGCCCTGCGGGCGCGTCCCGGAGGGTCGGTCCGACCGGTGCGGGCCTTCATCCTGGTGCCCACGCGGGAGCTCGCCGCGCAAATCGTCGATTCCATCGAGCGGTACGGCCAACACCTGAAGAAGCCGCTGAAGACCTGCCTCGCGGTCGGTGGTGTCTCCGCCAACCCGCAGATGCTGGCGCTGCGGGGCGGCGCGGACATCGTCGTGGCCACGCCAGGCCGCGCGCTGGACCTGGTGCATCAGAACGCGCTCCGGCTGGACGAGGTGGAGACGCTGGTGCTCGACGAGGCCGACCGGCTGTTCTCGTTGGGCTTCGCCGATGAGCTCAACAGCCTGCTGGCGCTGCTGCCCGCGCGCCGACAGAACCTGTTGTTCTCCGCCACCTTCCCGCCCGCGGTGCGGAAGTTCGCGGAGCATCTGCTGCACGAGCCCACGCGCATCGACGTCGATGACGGGGAGCTGCCCTCGACGGAGTTCATCCTCCAGCGGGCCCTCCAGGTGGATGTGCGCCGGCGCACGATGCTGCTGCGGCACCTGTTGGAAACCCATGCGTGGAGCCATGTGCTCACGTTCGTGGCCAGTCGCTACACGGCGGACCATGTCGCGCTGAAGCTGAACCGCGCCGGCATCGCCGCGACGTCACTGCATGGGGAGCTCAGCCAGGGCGCGCGCACGAAGGCGCTCGCGGACTTCAAGGCGAAGCGCGTGCGCGTGCTCGTGGCCACGGACGTCGCCGCTCGCGGCCTGGACATCGCGCAGCTGCCGGCGGTCGTGAACTACGACTTGCCCCGCTCGACCGTGGACTACGTGCATCGCATCGGCCGCACGGGGCGCGCGGGCGACAAGGGCGTGGCGATCAGCTTCGTCAGCGCGGACACTGAAGCCCACTTCCGACTCATCGAGAAACGCCACCAGCTCGACCTCCCGCGTGAGCAAGTGCCGGGCTTCGAGCCGACGGAAGAGGCCTCGCCGACCCCGCCGCCCCTGGATCCGAACGGCGGCGTGAAGGGTCGGCGCAAGAGCAAGAAGGACAAGCTGCGCGAAGCCGCCGCCGCCGCCGCTCCCCCTTCGAAGCGCAAGCCGTAGCGGCTCCTGCTCCCGCGTGTCCAGCAGGGCCACGCGCGGGTGAGTCTCCCGTGGTGTAGGGTGCGCGAGTGCTGCTCAACGACGGCTACGTGTATCGCGAGAAGCTCGGGCGCCGACCGGGCAGCAGCGCGCTCGCCCATCTGACGGACAAGTATCGCCACTCCTCGGAGGAGGAGTGGCGGGCGCGCTTCGCTCGGGGCGAGGTGCGACTCGACGACGTCACCGCCGACGGCTCGGAGCCGCTGAGGCCGGGGCAGTGGCTGTGCTGGCACCGCCCGCCGTGGGAAGAGGCGGACACGCCGCAGTCCTTCGAGCTCGTGTACGAGGACGCGGAGCTGGTCGTCGTGGTGAAGCCGAGCGGACTGCCGACCCTGCCCTCGGGAGGCTTCCTGAAGAACACCCTCCTCTCCTTCGTCCAGGCACGATGGCCCGAAGCGGTCCCCATGCACCGCCTGGGACGCGCGACGTCGGGCCTCGTGCTCTTCACCCGCACCCGCGACGCGGCCGCGCGCCTGGCGAGCGATTGGCGCGAGGGCCGCGTGCACAAGCGCTACCGCGCGCTCTCCCAGGGGCTCGCCGCCCAGGAGTCCTACGACATCCGCGCGCCCATCGGGCTGGTGCCCCATCCGCTGCTGGGCGAAGTCCATGGTGCCAGTGCGCGGGGCAAGCCCTCACACAGCACGGCCCGGGTGCTGGAGCGGCGCACCGAGCACACCCTCTTCGAGGTGGACATCCACACGGGGCGCTCCGAGCAGATCCGCATCCACCTCGCCTTCATCGGCCACCCGCTCGTGGGGGACCCGCTCTTCGCCGTGGGCGGCCTGCCGCTGGCGGAGCACCCCGGCCTGCCCGGAGACGGCGGCTATCTGCTGCACGCGGAGTCGCTCACCTTCCTGCATCCGCGCTCGGGCGATCACGTTCAGCTTCAGGCGCCACCCCCGCTCGAGCTCCGCGTCCAGGACTCCCGGCGATAGCGCCGGGGCGCATCCCTCCAGCCACGCGTGCGCGCCGGCAACCGGGTGCCTCGCGATGACCTGTTCGGAAGTGGGGACGCGCCACCTGCGCAATGTTGTTCTGCTCCCCAAGCGGACGTCCCCCGGAGCATGCCCGTTGGAAGGGGGCTCCGAGGGACGCCTTCAAGCCGGGAGCTGCTGGCGCAGGGTTACGGGCTCACAGCATGCTGGCGATGTCCTTCACCGGCTGCGGCGCGGCCTCCGTGTTCGCCAGCGCGCCCATGGCGCCTCCGAAGATCATGGAGGCTGGGTTGACGCGGCCCGTGGTGACAGCCCCGAGGACCCCCTCCGCGGCGCCCTTCACGGTGTTGAGGTAGCCCTTCGCGGCGCCCTCGAAGACGCCCTTGACGCCGCCCTCCGAGTTGCCGATGCCCGTCAGGACATTGCTGACGCCCGGCAGGAACCACAGGTGCTTGCCCGCCTCACCCGCGAACCACTGGAAGTTGTCCTTGTTGCTTCCGTCCGCCTTGACGTGGGTGTCCTTCGTGGTCGGCAGCTGGTGCTCACCCAGGAAGGAGTACCCCTTCTCCGCGAAGTCCTTCACCATGCCGGCCTCGGTGCCGTGCCGCGCATCGCCATCCTTGGTGATGCCCTCGATGTTGCCGTCACCCTTGCCATTCTTGACCTTGTTCGACCGGTCGTCGCCAGTGGAGGCCTTCGCGCTGTCGATGAACTCCAGCACCTTGGCCAGCCGGTAGACGGCGTCCGGGTTCTGCTTCGCGTCCTTCAGGTCGAGCTTGGGGTCGATGCCCGTCTGCTTGCACAGCTCCTTGAACTTGATGTCCTTCTGGCGACCCAGGTTCTTCAGCGCGGGGGAGTCATCGACGATCTGCGCCGCCGTCCGCTTGTCTCCAGCCGGGCGCTTGTCCTTGGCGCTGGGGACGCCGGAACCGGTGGGCTCGGGCGCCGGCTTGAGGTTCTGCAGGCTCTCCGGGTCCCTGGGCAGCCCGCGGGGCGCGAAGGCGGCGGGCCCGCTGACCGGACCCTGCGCCCCCGGCAGCATCGGCGCGTTGAAGGACTGCGGGTGGGGGACGCCGCCCATCCCGAACCCGTCCATCGGGTTGGCGTGGCCCATGGGCACGCCGCCAGCCTGGAGCGGCGACATCGGACCGAAGCCGCCCATCGGCGGGAGCGCCGCCGCCGGACCGAAGCCGCCCATCGGCGGGAGCGCCGCCGCCGGACCGAAGCTGTCCATCGCCGGGAGCCCGGCCCCCGGACCGAAGCCGCCCATCGGCGGGAGCGCCGCCGCCGGACCGAAGCCGCCCATCGGCGGGAGCGCCGCCGCCGGACCGAAGCTGTCCATGGGCGGGAGCCCGGCCCCTGGACCGAAGGCGCCCATCGGCGGGAGCGCCGCCGCCGGACCGAAGGCGCCCGCGGCTTGGAGCGCCGCGGGACCGAAGTCAGCCACCGTCTGAAGCGCCGCGGGACCCAAGTCGGTCACGGCCTGGAGCGCCGCCTCCCGGCCGGAGGTCCGTCCGGGCGCGCCGCTCTGGGCCGCCGCCGGGTTGGAGGGCCGTCCGGGCCCACCCGCGGACTGGAACGAATCCACCGGGCCGGAGGGCCGCGCGGCTTGGTTCGCGGGGTTCTGGGAGACGCGCCCTCCCTTGTCCGGGACGGGACCCGCCGAGGGCGACGGCTTCGAGGCCGTGGGAGAGGACTGCGCAGCGTCCGGACGCTTGGGGGAGAAGGAGCGGGTCTTGGCCTTGCCGATCATGGGGATCACCTGGTTTTGACAGCGAAGGAGGAGTGCTGCGGCGAGTCTGTCCCGCCCATGCGCTGTCTCACTGCAGCGCCCATGCCATCTCGGCCATTCAGCGTAACGTACTGATTTCACACAGCGGGGATGGCTCCGGGGCCCCCATGTTAGGTGCTGGGCCGGTGACCGCAGTCACCAGGCGGATGGCGCCAGTCACCACCGAGGTGTCGTGGGCTCCAGAGGTCGCGGAGTTGCCAGGCCCCTGTCGGCGTCATCCGGTCCGCCCGCTTCTCTCCGCGCGCCATCTCCGTGAAGGGTCCCCGCGACGGCGCTGGGGCCGTTCTCTTCGAGGCTCGTGAAGGATGCCCTGGCCGCGGCGCCTGGACCTCGACCGGAGCGTAGAGGCAGGATGGAAGCCGTGTTGAGGGTGAGCGCTGGAGCGGAGACACCGAAGTGGGCCGCTGACGGTTGCCGCCTCCCGAGCAGCACGTGGGCAGGTCCAGCTCGCCCCGCTGCCCGCGCGGCTCAAGTCTGGAACCTCTGGAGGAGACCATGAAAAAGACAGGCGCGAGCGAAGGCCCGCCGGCGTCGGAGCGCATCTCACAGAGAATCGCCGACCTGGGGGGCTGGCGCGGCGAAACCCTCGCCAGGATGCGCAAGCTCATCAAGGATGCGGACCCGGATGTCGTCGAGGAGTGGAAGTGGATGGGCACTCCAGTCTGGTCGCACGACGGCATCATCTGCACGGGCGAGTCCTACAAAGAGGTCGTGAAGCTGACCTTCATCAAGGGCGCGTCCCTGCCGGACCCAGCCGGCCTCTTCAACGCGAGCCTCGAAGGAAACACGCGCCGCGCCATCGACATCCGCGAGGGAGAGAAGGTGGACGCGTCCGCCTTCAAAGCACTCATCCGACAGGCGGTCGCCCTCAACAGCAAGGGCAAGGCGAAGCCCTCGAAGAAGACGAAGTCCTGAGGGCTGCCCGGAAGCACGTCCGCGATCGAGAACGCACGGTCTCCTCCGGCGAAGCAGGACGGAAACCCCGCCCCCTGCCAGTTCGAGTTCATCCACCGCTTCGTCCTCGCCCGTCCTCCCGAGGCCGCTCCGCCTGGTCAAGGCCGGCCAGGTGCTGAAGCCGCCGCCGGAGTCCATCGTCAACGCGTGACGGTGGAAACAATCAAGGGGCCGCGCGGCTGACGACCCCCGCTCCACGTCCGAGGCACTCTCCGATAGCCGGGCGCCTTCGAGCTGCATCCAGACCTGCTCCGCGCCGGGAAGCAGCACCCTCCCCTGTGCCCCCAGATGAAAGGCGACGTCCGCCAGTCTCACCCCGGCAGTGCAGGAGTTGAAGCGCATCGGTTGAACTCTCTCACGCGACAACTACCTTGACGCTCACCGGTGGCAACCGACACCGCCCCCCTCGGGAAAGCCCGTCCCAACCGGCCCCACCCCGGCGTATCATCGTTGGGGCCTCGGCTCGAATCCAGGAGGCCCTAGTTCCCTCAATGCCGTTGAACGCCGACAAGCCGAAATAGCATTCGCTACCCAGGCAAGCACATGACCTTTCGCTAGCTCCCCCCATGGCAAGCAAGAACTTCTACATCATGCTGGCGGATCCCCCCTGGGCGGGCCCGACATCAAAAATCATCTCAGGCCCAGACATCCAGGTGAATGACGGACTCCTCCTGAGCAACGTACAACAGGGCTATTCAATCGTCCTGTCCGTAGACGAGAAGGCGAAGAATGTCTCCGAGTTCCCTCCGTGTGACATCCACGGCGCCTCTCGTGCCCTCCTGTTTTCTCAGCGGCTTGTCGAGCTGCTCACGGAGCTCGGGGTAGACAATGTTCAATACTTCGATGCAGATGTTGTCTATGAGCCTACCGGGCAAAAGCTCCCCTACAAGGTGGCGAACGTAGTCGGCATCGTGAACGGACTCGACCTGAACCAGTCGGACGTCGTGATATCCAGCCGTGGAAACGTCCTGGCAATCAAGGAAATGTGCCTGGACGAAGACAAGCTACAGGGCCAGAAAATCTGCCGCCTGCGTGAGGACATCATGCTGATTGTCGTTCACAAGAGCATCAAGGAAGCCGTTGAACAGGCGGCGCTCACCGGGTTCATGTTCGTTGCCGATGATGAATATGAGCCGGGCATGATTTAAACCGAGCTTCGTGAACCTCGAGCAGGTCGGAGAACAGGCGGGCGGAGCTCGCCCACGAGCAGGCCCGGGGCAGCGGCCTGGGTGGGAGCGGCGCCACCACCGCGCGCGCAGGCGTCGCGCCGTGACGCCGCGCCATGAAGTGCCAGCTCGTCCCGCGGGCCTGCGCCCCACGGTGCACCCCTTCGTGCCCCGCTCCAAAAGGTGGGTCTGCTTCACGCGCACCTCGCCCGAGGGCGTCACCTCCAGCAGATACTGCGTCAGGTTGGAGCCCTCTCCACACGCGAACCCCTGCGTGGCGACGATGATGAAGGCCCCGTCCGCGTTGGCCTTCACCGCGCCCTTCTCCAATTGGGTGCAGCTCACGTCGTAGCCCTCCGCGAAGACCCGGAGCAGCGCGTCCTGCGAGGTGTCGATTTCGCCCAGGAAGTCCTGGAGCGCCTCCTCAAAGGTGCGGGCATCCCCTCGCGTCGTCACGAGGTATTACGAGTAGCAGCCCGGCTCGCAGCGGGAGCGAAACCCCTCCTCGGAGGAGAGGGCCTCGAGCTCCGCGTTGCACGCCACCGGCTGCGTGGCGGTCTCGCACGGCCTCCCCGAGGACGCGAGGGGCTGCTCCCGGGGCGTGGTGTACAGGTCGGCGACGAGCCGCAGCTCGACGAAGTCCGTCTGTGCCGCGGGAGAGCGCCCTCCGACCGACGGGCTTCCATCATCGCAGGTGGGGAGTGAGTAGCCTTCCAGGGAAATACCCCCACAGCCACAACCGGTGAGCAGCAGCGGGGACGCCAGTGACGCACTCAGCGCTCGGGCGGAGAGCCAACGCAGTTGATCCGAGCTCACGTAGCACGCCTCTTTGGAAACGACCTCGCCTTCGAAAGCAATGACGATGCCAGGAGCGATTCATTCGAGGAACCCGGGGGGCGCCGGCTGAACCATGTCGGTGTTTTCCACGAGCGGACTCGGAAACCTGAGGTACTCGCGGTCCTGGCTTGCGCAAGTCGCGCGGCAGCGGCGGCCCAGCGGGCTCGACATGACGCCGCCCTCGCGCTGGCATGGCGACTCCGCGGGAGGCGGCCCACTCCGAGCCGCGACAATGCCCCGGCGGAGCCCTCCCTGCACCGAGGGCCACGCCCGCCCACCTGACGGGTTGAATCCCAACGCGCCAGGGGGCGCCACGGGGCCCGACCCCGTGGCTCGGATGCGACGCCGCCCAGGCGGATTTCCCCTCCCGGACCACCCGTCGCGGTTCGCAGGCATCAAGAATCCGGCCGCGCCCACGTAATGACATATATCCGGCGACCCCGCGGGTTGACCATACATCCAGACAGGCACGTCTGGGAAGAACCCACCCAGAGCCCTTTGTTCTAGCGAACTGACAAGGCCGGTTCGACAGGAAGACTTGGGAGGTGATGTAAAATGACAGACAAAAACGCACGTGCCGGGCCCTGGCCTGATGGACGACGGAGCGGTATCACTACGCCCGCTCGAAAACACCCGCGAACGGCTCCACGGCAATAACCATACGAATCCACTGATATCCTGATTTACTTGACAAATAAGAATCCACGATTAAATGTATCGAGAGGTCAGACGTCAGCTCAATCAGCGGGATAAAGGGATGAGCGCACGCGCATCCAACGGGGACCGCCCGAGGCCGGTGGCCCTGATGAGCGCCCCACGGTGCGTCCGGCCAGTCTTCTTCACCTGGCGGCCCAGGGTGTTCTGGTTGGTCTAGATTTGCAGGTACGCGCATGCCCTGCCTGTGATAGGCGGAGGGAGCCTCATATCCCAAAGGAGATCACACATGTCGAACCCACTCCACGCCCTGCTGATTGCACAGTTCACCGAAGCGCCGGTCAACAAGCTGCTGGGCGTCACGCTCGAATACAACGACCAGAACGAAGCCATCTGCCGCTGGAAGCGCAAGCCTGACTTCGACCATGGGATGCAGGACACGCATGGCGGCATCCTGGCGACGCTGCTGGACATGGCCGGCTGGTTCACGGCCGCCGCGCACAGCGGGGCCATCGTCGTCACGTCGGACATCAACGTGCGGCTCCTCCAGCCCGCGAAGCAGCAGGACCTGGTGGCCACCGCGAAGGTCATCCGTGACGGCTCCAAGGCCGTCATCGCGGAGATGACCGTGACGTCTCCGAAGGGCCTGGTGGCCATGGCCACCGCGTCCTTCGCGAAGATCGGCGAGCTGCCCAAGGGCTGACGCCCCGCGCCGGAGCCCGGCGGTCGTCCAGACCTTTCCTCGTCCACCGCGACGATGCCGCCGTGCCCACGCCGGGCGCGGCGGCGCCGCCGCCCCACATGGAGTCATGACGCACGTGCAGCCAGAACAACGGGTCATCGAAAATCCAGCAGGGATGGGTCTCGAAGGGGTCATGACGGATTCCGCCGACGCGCTCCGTTTCTCTCCCACGCTGGTCCACGCGCTGCGGCACTGGGCGAAGGTGCAGCCCCAGAAGAACGCGTTCACCTATCTGAGCGGCCGGGATCAACCGGAGCAGCCCATCACCTACGGTGAGCTGGCGCGCACCGTGTTCGGCGTGGCCGCGCACCTGGAGCGCGAGGGCTTCCGCGGCGAGCGGGTGCTCATCGTCATGCGCTCCGGGCTGGAGTACATCGTCGGCTTCCTGGCCTGCGTCGCCGCGGGCGCCATCGCCGCCCCGCTCTACCCGCCGGCGAGCGACAAGGACTGGGTGAAGCTGCGCGCCATCACCCGGGACTGCCAGCCGAAGGCGATGCTGGTGGCGCGCTCCGTGGACGCAAGCCACGCCGCGCAGCAGCCGGACTGCCCCGCGCTGGTCATCGGGGAGCTGATCGCCGCGCACGGCGGCGGCGACCCCACCGGCGCCGGGCTGCCCACGCCCCAGCCAGACGACCTGGCCTTCCTCCAGTACACGTCCGGCTCGACGGGGGACCCCAAGGGGGTGATGGTCACCCACCGCAGCATCGTCCACAACAACCGCATGACGGCCGTGGCCATGGGCAACACGCGCGACAGCGTCATCGTGACGTGGCTGCCGCTGTACCACGACATGGGCCTCATCGGGATGATCCTCCAGTCGCTGGGGCTGGGGGCGCGCACGGTGCTGATGGCGCCCAAGAGCTTCGTGCGCGACCCGGCGCTGTGGCTCCAGGCGGTGTCCACCTACCGGGGCACCTGCGCGGGCGGGCCCAACTTCGCCTACGACATCTGCATCGAGAAGGTGGACGACGCCGTCATCGGCACCCTGGACCTGTCGTCATGGAGGAGCGCCTTCAACGGCGCGGAGCCCATCAAGGCCAGCACGCTGGAGCGCTTCCAGCGCCGGTTCGAGCGCGCGGGCTTCCGGAGCGAGATGTTCTTCCCCTGCTACGGCCTGGCGGAGGCCACGCTGTTCGTCGCGGGCGGGCCACGCGGCAAGGCCCCCACCACGTTCGAGCTGCGGGACGAGCGGCGCGTGCAGACGCTGGTGGGCATGGCGCTGGACCAGGGCGAGCAGACGGTGCGCATCGTCGACCCGGAGTCCTGGACGCTCCAGCCCGACGCGCGGGTGGGCGAGGTCTGGCTCAAGAGCGACAGCGTCACGCGCGGCTACTGGAACCGGGCCAAGGCGACGGCGGACACCTTCCACGCGTACACCACCGACACCGGCGAGGGCCCCTTCCTGCGCACCGGTGATTTGGGCTTCGTCCACGAGGGCAGCCTCTACATCACCGGCCGCATCAAGGAGCTCATCATCGTCAACGGCTTCAACCACCATCCCCAGGACATCGAGGACACGATCCAGGCGCTGTCGGACGACCTGCGCGTCCACTGCGGCGCGGCGTTCAGCTTCGACGACGAGAAGCTGGCCGTCGTCCAGGCCGTGACGCGGGGACGGGAGGTGGCGCCGCGCTTCGAGGCGCTCACCGCGAGCATCCGCCGTGAGGTGCTGCGGGTGCATGGGGTCGCGCCCGCGTACATCGCGCTGGTCAACGCAGGGATGATCCCCAAGACGAGCAGCGGGAAGATTCAGCGCGGCGAGGTGCGCAGGGCGTTCCTCGACGGCACGCTGGAGGTCCTCCACGACTGGCGGCCGGAGCCTCCCCAGCAGGCCGCCCCCCTCCGCGCCGTCCCCGGGGACGCCAAGGCGCTCCGGCCCGTGGTAGAGGAGAAGCTCGCCTGGGTGCGAGACTACTGCGCCACGCGGCTCAACTCGTTCGTCATGGACGAGCGGCGCACGCTGCCGCCCTACGTCGTCCTCGACTTCGGCAATCAGGGCCTCCTGGGGATGCTCGTCCCGGAGGCGCACGGCGGCCTGGGCTTCACCACGCGCGAGTTCCTGCGGGTGATGGAGCTGCTCGGCAGCAAGGACATGACGCTGGCGCTGTTCGTGGGCCTCAACAACGTGCTGGGCGTGCGCCCGGTGCTGCGCTTCGGCGGAGAGCAGCTCAAGGCCCGGTACCTGCCGGCGCTGGCGCGCGGCCGGGAGCTGGCGGCCTTCTCGCTGACGGAGCCCGGCGCGGGGTCCAACCCCCAGGCCCTGGAGACGACGGCCCGGGCCTCCGGTGACGGCTACCGGCTGAGCGGAATGAAAATCTGGAGCGGCTCCGCGGCGTGGGCCGGGCTGCTGAACGTCTTCGCGCGGCACGTGGACGCGAACGGGCAACCGGCGGGCTTCTCCGCGTTCGCCATTCCGCAGGGCAGCCCAGGCGTGCGCCAGGGCCCCGAGGCGCTCACCATGGGCCTGAGGGGGATGATCCAGAACACCGTCCACCTGGAGGACGTGCCGGTGGAGCCATGGCAGCTGCTCGGCGAGCCCGGCGACGGCATGGCCGTGGCGCAGGACACGCTGTGCTACGGGCGGCTCGCCATCGCCTCCGTGTGCCTGGGGGCCACCCGGCTGTGCGTGCAGCTGATGCTCCAGTACGCCCAGGGCCGCCGCGTCTCCACGGGCCCCCTGCTCCAGAACCCCTACACCCGCGCGGTGCTGGGCGAGGCGATGCACCAGATCGCCGCCATTAAAGCGCTCATCGACCGCGTCGTGGGCAAAGTCGAAGCGGGCCAGGACGTGGCGCCAGAGGTGCTGGCGGTGTGCAAGTCGGTGTCCACGGAGGTGCTGTGGACCACAGTGGACCGCACCATGCAACTGGCGGGCGGACGGGGCTACCTCGAGTCCAACTTCATCCCGCAGCTGTTCCGCGACGCCCGCATCTTCCGCATCTTCGAGGGGCCCACGGAGACGCTGCACCACTTCGTCGGCACCTCGGCGCTGCGAGGTCGGCCGGTGCTGCGCGCCTTCCTGCGCGAGTCCCTGGACGAGGACACGGTGCGGACGCACTACGACGCCGTCCTCGCCGCGCTCCAGCCCGCCCGGCCGGGCGAGCGCGACACGTCCCTGGAGGACTGGCAGGGCCTGCGGTTCGGCGAGTACGTCGATGACCTGGTCCTCTACGCCGCCGCGGCTGGAAGCGGCGTTGACGCGGCGACGCGCCGCTGGCTGCACGAGCGGCTCCAGGCAGCCCTGGCCCGGGTCACCCAGGCGACGCGAGCGTTCCCGGAGCTGCCGGGCGCCGAAGCGCTGCGTGCCTTCGGTGAGGCGCTGGACCGCGACTTCGGGCGCCGGGGCAACGGCACCGCGATGCCCGACGTGTCGCTCGACGCGCTCTTCACCCCCACGTCCGCCGCGCCCACCGCCCCTCCGCCAGCGCCGGCGGCGGCGCCCTCCGCGCCCGTGGTGGCGGCCCCACCCGCCATGCACGTGGTGGCGGCGCCAACCCCGGTGGGGCGCGCGGAGGTGGAGGCCTTCATCCGCCAGTGGATCTCCGGCCGGTGCGCCAGGCCCGTGGCGTCGCTCCAGGGTGACGTGGAGTTCGCCATGCTGGGCCTGGGCTCCATCGACGCCATCGACCTGGGAGCCGCGCTGTCGGACGAGTACGCGCTGACCGTCGACCCCTCCGTCCTCTTCAGCTACCCGAACATCCGGGAGCTCGCCGGCTTCCTTCTGGGAAGGTTGAACAAGAGGAGCGGCGCGAAGGTGGCCGGGTAGTCCGGCCGCTGTTTCCTGGGCGGACCTCCGGGTCCGCCTTCAGTGAACCTGCTCACGAGGCATCCCATGCGGAATAAGCTGCTCCCCTTCCCGGCCGACGGCTGGGCGGTGGTCCTCATTGTCTTGACGTTCGCCGCGCAGCTCTCGCTCTACCTGTTTGTCGACAGCATCGCCTGGCTGGCGGCGGGCGCGTTCGCGCTGGTGCCGTTCTGTCTCTCGGTGGTGGCCTACAACCACAATCACATGCATGTGCGGACGTTCACGAACCAGCCGCTCAATCGCATCCTCGAAGTCCTCATCTTCCTGGAGACGGGCTCCTCGCCGTTCAGCGGCACGCTCAACCACATCGTCGGGCACCACGCCAGCTATGACAAACCCGAGCTGGACACGCTCAACTGGCGCCGACGCGACGGCACGACGATGGGGCGCCACGAGTTCGCCCTCCGCTGCGTGGCCTGGCATTACCCGTCCTGCTTCGTGCTGGGCCAGAAGAACCCGCGCCTCCGGGCGCAGTTCCTCACCTGGCTGGGGTTGGGGGTGGCCCTCCTGGGGGGGCTCATCGCCTACCGGCCCGTCCCGGCGCTCGTCGTGTTCGTGGCGCCCATGCTGCTGATGCTCTACGCGCTGAAGTGGTCCGCGTACGCGCACCACAGCGGGCTGCCCTACGGCGACGACTACACCGCTTCGAGGACGCACACGGGGCGCTTCTACAACTGGTTCACGTGGAACGCGGGCTACCACGCCGCGCACCACTTCAAGCAGGCGCTGCACTGGTCCCAGCTCCCCGAATACCACGCGACGCTGGCCCCCAGGATTCCCGCGGAGCTGCAGGGGGACGGCTGGGGCGAGGACCTGAAGCGACGAAGCATGACGCCGGCGGCCTGAAGTTCCATCCCGAAACACAGACAGCCCATTCAGCCAAGGAGCCCGAGATGAAGTTCCCCATCGAGAATCCGCGGGAGATTTCCCGCCGCATCGTGCGTGAGTCCGTAGACGCGGACCTCTGGCAGCAGAACGAGGACTTCACCCGGAAGCTCGAGCGCGGCATCAAGGATTCGCGCCTGTTCAACCATCCGGTCATCGCGTCGTTCGCCCGGAAGGAGTTCACGCTCCAGTCCATGGGCATGGTGCACTCAGAGGTGCGCTACGCCTTCGCGGAGCACTTCGGTGACGGGCTCATCCGCCTGATGGAGACCACCGGCGCGCTCGAGCGCCGGCTGGGGGCGAAGGCGAAGATGGCGGCGCGCTTCCTCCTCCAGCTCAACGTGCTGGAGGAGCTGGGCTACAAGCCGACGCCGCTGGGCAAGGCGGGCTTCTGCGGCCACCCGGGCTTCTCCCACTACTGGCAGCTCGTGGACACGCTGACGGCCGTGGGCCACCCCGAGGAGAGCTGGTCCTCCTACGTGGCGTCGCCGGAGTCGGCCGCGGTGCGCAAGCGGCTGCTCGACAGCTTCAGCGACCACCTGCGGCTGGCGGTGGTGCTCGCCGGCATCGAGACGGCGTTCATCCCCTACTACGGCCCGTGGGCGGACAACACCCTCGCCGTCTGCCCGACGGACATCTCGGATGGCTACCACAGCATCCACGTCGAGGATGAGTCCGGCGCCATCGTCGACACCGACCACTCCGAGGACAGCTGGTTCATCGTCCGCCAGGCGCTGACGCCGGACCGCTACCCGGAAGTGGAGTCGTTCCTGAACGACACGGTGGAGGAGTGGGCGCGCTTCGTCGACATGCTGGCGGCGAAGGACCGCGAGGTGAAGCGCGCGGCGTGACGTGACTCAGGCACCCGCGCCAGCGGCTTCGGCGCGGGCGCCCCCAGGGGCCTTCCAGGGACGAAAAGGATGGGACAGCGCATGGCATCGGCCGAGGACAGCAAGGTCGCCGTCGTTGGGGCGGCGGGACGGTTTCCAGGCGCCGCCAGCCTGGACGACTACTGGCGGCTCCTGGTGGAGGGGCGCGTGGCGGCGGCGGAGCCGGACGCGTCGCGCGGGGACCTGTGGAAGGCCGCGAAGGACCCACTGCTGGGCAAGCGCATCCTCACGTTGCGCGCCGGCTACCTGGACGACGTGTTCCGCTTCGACGCCGACTACTTCGGCGTGTCCCCACGAGAGGCCGTCAAGCTGGACCCCCAGCAGCGGCTGCTGCTGGAGGTGACACACGACGCGCTGGAGGACGGCGGAGTCACGCGGGCGGAGCTGCGGCGCGCGAACGTCGGCGTGTTCATCGGCGTGGGCAGCTCGGACTACATGAGCCTGGACTCCGGCCAGAAGCAGCACGTGGACGGCTACTTCGGCATCGGCAACTCGCACAACCTGCTGGCCGGGCGCATCTCCTACTTCCTCAACTTGAAGGGCCCGAGCCTGGCCATCGACACGGCGTGCTCGTCGTCACTCACCGCGCTGCACTTCGCGATGCAGTCGCTGCGCGGCGGGGAGATTGACATGGCCATCGTCGGCGGCGTCAACGTCATCCTGTCGGCCGACCTTCCGCTCGCGTTCTCCCAGGCGAAGATGCTGTCCCCCAGCGGGCGCTGCAAGACGTTCAGCGCCGACGCGGATGGCTACGGCCGCGCCGAGGGCGTCGCGGTGGCCGTCCTGCGGCGGGTGACGGAGGCGGAGCTGGAGCACCAGCCCGTGCGGTGCTTCATCGCCTCCACGGCCATCAACCAGGACGGGCGCAGCAACGGCATCGCGGCGCCCAACGGCGCCAGTCAAATCCGGGTGATTCGCGCCGCGCTGGAGCGCGCGGGCCTGTCTCCGTCGGACATCGCGTACGTGGAGGCCCACGGCACGGGGACGTCGCTGGGGGACGCCATCGAGCTGAACGCGCTCCAGGAGGTCTTCGGCGCAACGCCGGGCGAGCCGTGCTTCGTGGGCTCCGCGAAGGCCAGCATCGGCCACGCGGAGGCCGCCGCGGGCCTCTGCGGGCTCTTGAAGGGCATGCTCATCCTGGAGCACGGCGTGGTGCCGCCCCATCCGGTGGCGCCGCCGCACGCGCCCTTCTTCCACGCGGAGGACTGCGCGCTGAAAATCGCCGGGCAGGCGCAGCCCCTCCCAGAGGGCCGGCGACACGTCGGCATCAGCTCGTTCGGCTTCGGCGGGTCCAACGCCCATGTCGTGCTGGAGCGCCACGCCGCCCGGGAGCGTGAAGCGTCCGAGTCCGGACGCCCCGTGCTGCTGCCGCTGTCGAGCCACTTCGCGCAAGGGCTGAAGGAGGACGCGCTCGCGCTCGCGGCCCACCTGGCCACGTCGGCGGGGCCGCTCGAGGCGGTCTCCGACACGCTGATGGTCGCCCGGGAGCACCTGGCGCACCGCCGCGCCGTCGTCGTGAGGACGCGCGAGGAGGCCCTCCGCGCCCTCCGCGAGGTCCGGCCCCGCGCCGAGCCGTTGCCCGTCCAGCCAGGCGGGAGGCCGAAGGTGGCCTTCATGTTCACCGGCCAGGGCTCGCAGTTCCTTGGCATGGGCCAATCGCTGTACGCGTCCTTCGCGCCGTTCCGGGACGCGTTCGACCGCTGCGACGCGCTGGCTCGCGAGCAGGCGGGCGTGTCGCTGGCGCACCTCGTGTACGAGCCGTCCGCCGGGGGCGATGAGCGCCTGACGTCCGACACCCACGCGGCGCAGCTCTCCCTGTTCGCGTTCGAGTACGCGCTCGCGAGCACGTGGATGGCGCTGGGCCTGACTCCGGACTTCGCCATCGGACACAGCCTTGGAGAGCTGGTGGCGCACACCGTCGCGGGCTCGCTGTCCCTCGCGGATGGCGTGGCGCTGGTCCACGAGCGCGGGCGGCTGATGCAGTCGGTGCCACACGACGGCGCGATGGTGGCGGTGTCGCTCGACCTCAGGTCGCTGGAGGCACTGCTGCGGGAGTTGGGGGAGCCGCTCCACCTCGCCGCCATCAATGGCAGGCAGCGCGTCGTGGTCAGCGGGGAGCGGCCGGCCGTGGCGCGCCTGGAGCAGCGCCTGGAGCGGGCGCGCGTGCGGTTCCGCAAGCTGCGGACACGCCATGCCTTCCACTCCCCCGTCTTCGACGAGGCCGCGGCCCGGCTGGCGGAGCGTTCGCGGAGCCTCCCGCTCCACGCCGGGACGTTCCCCGTGGTGGGGAACCTCGATGGCGCGGTGGTGGCTCCGGGCTCTCTGGGCGGCGACTACTGGGGACGGCACATCGCCAGGCCCGTGCTGTTCGCCGCGGGGGCCGAGACGCTGGTCGGCCTGGGCGCGCGCGTGTTCCTGGAGGTGGGCCCGGACCGGGTGCTGTCCTCACTTGTCGCGGCGGACCACGGCGCGCGGGTGAGCGCCGTGAGCAGCGGGGTCCGCGGCCGGGACAGCGAGGAGTGCCTGCTCGCCGCGGTCGGGGCGCTGCATGAGCTGGGGCTGGACCTGGACTTCGCGCCGCTGTGTCACTCCGCGCCGCCTCGACGGGTGTCGCTTCCGGCCAGGCGCATGGAGAACAAGCGGTACTGGACGGCGAGCAGCGCGGAGGCGGGCGCGGCCGTCCCGGAGCGGAGCGAGCCGCTGGCGCCCGGCGAGGCGGAGCCGTCGCTCCAGGCCGTCATCGACCGGCAGCTCCACGTGATGCGCCAGCAGCTCGCGCTGCTGGGCGACCCGTAACCTTCCTTGAGTCCCGATGGGAACTGACATGAGCAACGAGACGTCCAGCAACGACGCGGTGTCCCGCATCCAGGCCCTGGTGCTGCGCGAGGTCGCGTACTGCCTCAAGCAGGCGCCGGAGAACGTCGATCCCCACCTGCCCTTCGCCGACATGGGCGCGGACTCGTTGATCCTCCTGGAGGTCATCCAGGAGCTCAACGCGCGCTTCCAGGTCTCGCTCACGGTCCTGGAGATCTACGAGAAGGTCAACACCGTGGACCGGCTCGCCCGCTTCATCCACGAGCACCGCGCGCACGAGGACGCCGCCCCCACCGTCCAGGCCCAGGCGCCCGAGCCCCTGGGCCTCCCCGAAGTCCCGGAGGTGGACCAGGCGCCCCGGCCCCGCGGCGGCAAGAGCCAGGACCTAGAGGACATCGTCCGGCACCAGCTCGACTTGATGGACCGGCAGCTGGCCCTGCTGAGCCGCAAGCCCGTGACGGCGGCGAAGGCTTCCGCGCCCCAGCGGTCCCCGCCCTCGGAGGAGCGCCCCGCCTCCGCGCCAGCCCTCGCCGCGTCAGCGCCCCCCACGGGCAAGCCCGAGGCCGACCGCTTCAGCGCGTTCTCCGTGAAGCTGGGCAAGGACGAGCGCGAGGAGGACGCGGAGAAGGCCGGCTACATCCAGCGCCTCACGGCCCGCGTGGCGAAGAAGGCGCCGGAGTCCAAGCGGCTGGCGCAGCACTACCGCCAGCCCCTGGCCGACAACCGCGTCTCCGCGGGCTTCCGTCCGCTCCTGAAGGAGATGGTGTTTCCCATCGTCGCGGAGCAGGCGCGAGGCGCTCACGTCACCGACGTCGACGGCAACACGTACCTCGACTTCACGATGGGCTTCGGCGCGCACTTCTTCGGCCACTCGCCGGACTTCATCACCACCGCCCTCCAGGCGCAGCTCGGGCGCGGGATGCCCATTGGGCCGCAGTCTCCACTGGCGGGGCGCGTGGCGGCGCTCATCTGCGAGCTGACGGGCCATGCCCGCGTGACGTTCTGCAACTCCGGCACGGAGGCGACGATGACGGCGCTGCGCCTCGCCCGCGCGAAGACGGGGCGGGACAAGGTCGTCATCTTCCGCAACTCCTACCACGGCACGTTCGACGCGTTCCTCGCCCGGGGCAACGCCTCCAGCGACGAGAGCCGCCCCGCGAGCCTGGGGACGACGGCCTCGCTGGTCCGGGACACGGTGGTCCTGGACTACTGCGAGCAGAGCGCGCTCGACTACATCGCGAAGCACGCGAAGGAGCTTGGCGCGGTGATGGTGGAGCCGGTGCAGAGCCGGGCTCCGGGCATGCAGCCCGCGGCGTTCCTGAAGCAGCTGCGCGAGCTGACCCAGGAGAAGGACATCGCGCTCGTCTTCGACGAGGTCATCTCCGGCTTCCGCTGCGCCAAGGGCGGCGCGCAGCAGTACTTCGGCGTCCAGGCCGACCTCTGCGCCTACGGCAAGGTCGTGGGCGGCGGGATGCCCATTGGTGTCGTCGCGGGCTGCGCCGCGTTCATGGACGGGCTCGACGGCGGCTTCTGGCGGTACGGCGACGCGAGCTTCCCCAGCACGCCGACCATCTTCTTCGCCGGAACCTTCTCCAAGCACCCGCTGACCATGGCGGCGTCGCTGGCCGTGCTGGAGCACCTCCAGGAGGCGGACGACCAGCTCTACCGCGCGTTGAACGAGCGCACCGAGCGGCTGGCCACCCAGCTCAACGCCGCGTTCGACGAGGAGGGCGCGGACGTGGCGGTGGAGTCCTTCTCGTCGCTGTTCCGCTTCGCGTCGAAGGGCAACCTGGACCTCTTCTATTACAGGCTCCTGGACGCGGGGTACTTCATCTGGGAGGGGCGCAACTGCTTCCTGTCCACCGCCCACACCGACGCGGAGCTCGCCCGCTTCGTCGAGTCCGTGCGGGAGATCGCCCGGGAGCTCGTCGCGCTGAAGCTCCTGCCACTCCGTGACGGTGGCAGGGCGCTCCCGCCCGCGGAGCAGCCGGTGTCGGACGCCCAGCAGCGCTTCCTTCAGCTCGTGCGGAGCGGGCCCGAAGGGTCCGTCACCTGCAACCTCTGCTACGGGCTGCGCTTCGACGCGGCGGTGGACCTGGAGCGGCTGTCACGGGCCGTCCAGACCGTCCTCGGCGGCCAGGACGCCCTCTGGTATTGCCTCGACGTGGAGCAAGGGACGCAGAAGCCGCGTCCCGTGGCGGAGCGCCAGGTCCCCATCGAGCAAGCCGACGTCTCGCGGCGCTCGACGGAGCCGGGCGTCATCGAGCGCCTGATGGCGGCCCAGCAGCAGACGCCGCTGGCCCCCGAGTCCGGGGTGAACGTCCGCGCCCACCTCACCCGGTTCGAGGATGGGGTGACGCTGTTCAGCCTGTGCGTGCACCACCTGGTCTGCGACGGCTGGGCGCTGGTTTCGCTGTTCGAGCGCATCGCGGCCCTCTACAACGGCGACACGGCCATGGGAGCGAACGTGCCCTACTCGCGCTGGCGCGAGCACGAGGCGCGCTACCGCCAGGGTGGGCAGTACGCGGCCGACCAGCGATTCTGGAAGGAAGCCATCGACGCCATCGCGAGCTACCAGCGGAGCCACACCTACGGCGAGCTCCGGCACCAGGCCACCGTCGGAGGCCGCCCGGGAGGCCGTGCGCGGCTGAGCCTGGGCGAGCCGCTGACGGCCCTGTTCAAGGCGCAGGCGAAGGAGGACGGGGTGACGCCGTTCACCGCGCTGCTCGCGGGCTTCCAGGTGTTCCTGAACCGGGCCTACCGGACGCGACTGCCGGTGGTGGGCATCCCGTTCGCGAACCGGACGACGCGGGAGCTCAAGCAGACAGTCGGAACGTGCGTGAACCTGCTGCCGCTGCTGCCCGCGCACGGCGCGGACGCGACCTTCGACGCGAGCCTCGCGCGGACCCGGAGCCAGATGAAGGAGCTGTTCAAGCACGCCGGCTTCCCCTACGCGGAGCTGTGTGAGCAGTACCGCGCCGTGATGCCGGAGGCCCAGGGGAGCCCGGTCGAAGTGACGTTCAACGTGGAGCCGGTGAGTCAGCTCCCGAGCTTCGGCGGTCAGCCGCCGGAGCTGGTCTCCGCGGTGAATGACTGGATTGAGTTCGACCTGAGCTGCAACGTCTTCGTGCTCCCGACTGACATCACCCTGGAGCTGGACTACGACACCCGCCTGTTCGCCGAGGATGCCGTGTACGGGCTGCTCAACCTGTACTCGAAGATCGTGGAGAACTACGCGAGGCGGGCCGACACCGCGCGCCGGACGAGCGGCCCGGCGGCACTGGGGGCCGCATGAACGCGCTCGTAGGGCTTCGCGACCGGCTCACCCTGACGCCACCGTCCGCGCGACAGGGGCTGCTGGTGGAGGCCATCCTCCAGGTCCTCTGCGACGAGCTGGGCTGCGACCCGAACGAGCTGCACCCGCGGTCCCGGTTCGAGACGCTGGGCGTCGACTCGAAGCGGGCGCTGGAGTTCAAGGAGGTCCTCGAGGAGGAGCTGGGCTGCGCGCTGCGCACGACGCTGCTGTTCGACTACCCCAGCCCGGAGAGCCTGGCCGGGCATGTCGTGGACGTGGCGTTTGGTGAAGCCACGCCGGAGGGCGCGTCCGAGCTCCAGGAGTCACCCGAGGAGCGGCTCCGCCGGAAGCTGACGAAGTACGACCTCTGAGCCGTTCCTCCGCATTCCACGCGGGCCTCACCCGAGAGAGAACTCCCATGCTGGAGCATTACGACGCCATCGAGACGCTGGCCGACATCCCGGACCTCCACGCCCGCGCCACACCCGGGCACACCGCGCTCATCGCCGATGAGCGCAGGGTGAGCTACGCCACGCTGGCCGACCGCAGTGACCGCGTCGCCAACGCCCTGGTCGCGGAGGGACTTCCGCGTCAGGCCCGGGTCGCGCTGCTGGGCACCGACAGCGAGGCGTCCTACGAGCTGCTGTTTGGCTGCGCGAAGGCGGGCATGGTGCTGCTCAGCATCAACTGGAAGCTGGAGGCGAGCGAGCTGGCCTACATCGTCCAGGACTCGGACGCCGAGCTCCTCTTCATCACCCAGCAGATGGTGCCCCTGGTTGAGGACGTCCTGCCATCATGCCCCAGGCTGAAGCGGCTCATCGTGCTCGACGGGTCCTCCGAGCGGCACGCCCTCTACCCGGCGTGGCGCGACGCACACCCGGCCCGGCGAGGAGCCCTGGCGCTCCAGAGCCACGAAGCGGTGGTGCAGGTCTACACGAGCGGCACCAGCGGGAGGCCCAAGGGGGTGGTGCTGTCGCACGGCTGCTTCCTGGACGTCATCCGCGAAGTGGTGCGCGCCGGGGACGAGCTCATCGACTGGAAGACAGGAGACATCACGCTGCTGGCGCTGCCGACGTTCCACGTGGGCGGCCTGTGGTTCGGAGTCCACGGCCTGGTCAACGGCGCGACGAACGTCATCATGAAGGCGTTCACCGGCGCGTCCGCGCTGGAGCTCATCGAAAGGCACGCCATCACCAAGGTCGCCTTCGTGCCGGCGATGGTGCGCTTCATGCTGTCGGAGCCAGCGAGCCGGACGGCGGACCTGTCCTCGGTGGACCAGCTCGTCTACGGAGGCTCGCCGATGCCCCGGCCCCTGCTGGAGCGGGCGCGCGCCCTGTTCAAGTGCCGCTTCACGCAGAACTACGGCCTGTCGGAGACCACGAACATGGCGGTGTTCATGCCCGCCGCCGAGCACGAGGACCCGGCCAACCCAAGGCTGAAGGCGGCGGGCCGTCCGCTGCGGGGCGTCTCGGTGCGCATCCTGGCCCCGGACGGCCGCGAGCTGCCTCCAGGCCAGACGGGGGAGATTGCCTTCAAGACCGCGGGGCACATGCTGGAGTACTGGAAGCTCCCGGAGGAGACGCGCAGGACGCTGGTGGATGGGTGGGTCCACACAGGTGACGCGGGCTTCGTGGATGAGGACGGCTTCGTCTACGTCACCGACCGCATCAAGGACCTGATCATCTCCGCGGGAGAGAACATCTACCCGGCGGAGCTGGAGCGCATCCTCGTGCAGCACGAGGAGCTCGCGGACGTGGCGGTGATTGGCGTGCCCGATGACCGCTGGGGAGAGCTGCCCATCGCCATCGCGGTGCGCAAGCCGGGCTCGGCCGTGACGAAGGCGGACGTGCTGGCGTTCGCGCGCAAGCATCTGGCGAGCTTCAAGATGATCAGGACGGTGGAGTTCGTCGACGCCCTGCCCAGGAATCCGAGCGGCAAGGTCCTGAAGCGCGTGCTGCGCGAGCCGTACTGGGCCGGCCGCGAGAAGCGCGTCAACTGACCGGCCTGCGGGCCAGCGGGAGCCAACACCCCATGTCGCAGAGCGTCCTGGACTCAGAGAAGGTCCTCCGCATCATCGAGCGGCTGGAGCACGAAGTCGCGACCCTGCGCAAGACGCAGGACGAGCCCATCGCCGTGGTGGGAATGAGCTGCCGCTTCCCTGGCGCGGAGAGCGCGGACGCGTACTGGGCGCTGCTCCACCGCGGCGAGCCGAGCATCACGGAGGTCCCTCGCGAGCGGTGGGACATCGACGCGCTCTACGACGCGGATCCGGACGCGCCGGGGAAGATGTCCACGCGTCACGGAGGGTTCCTGCCCCACGTGGACGCGTTCGACGCGCCGTTCTTCGGCATCTCGCCGCGAGAGGCGGCGCTGATGGACCCGCAGCAGCGCCTGCTGCTGGAGACGGCGTGGGAGGCGCTGGAGAACGCGGGGCTGTCACCGGACGCGCTGTACGGCTCGCCCAGCGGCGTCTTCGTCGGCGTGTGCACGTCCGACTACTTCCGCATGGCCCTCCAGCGCGTCGAGAACGTGAACGCCTACCTGGGGACGGGCAACGCCACGAGCGTCGCCGCGGGGCGGCTCGCGTACACGTTCGGCTTCACCGGGCCCTGCGTGTCGCTGGAGACGGCGTGCTCGTCGGCCCTGGTGGCGGTGCACTCCGCGGGCGAGAGCCTGCGCCGGGGGGACTGCCGCGTGGCGCTCGCGGCCAGCGTCAACCTGGTCCTCGCGCCGGAAATCACCGCGGCCTTCTCCAAGGCGCGGATGATGGCCCCAGACGGTCGCTGCAAGACGTTCGACGAGCTGGCGGATGGCTATGTGCGCTCGGAGGGCGTCGCGGCCCTCGTGCTCAAGACGGTGTCGGCGGCGAAGGCGGACGGAGACAACATCCTGGCCGTCATCCGAGGCAGCGCCATCAACCAGGACGGCGCGAGCTCCGGGCTGACTGTCCCCAACGGGCCGATGCAGGAGGCGCTGGTGCGCAAGGCGTTGGCGCGCGCGGGCGTGAAGCCGGAGGACGTGGCCTATGTCGAAGCCCACGGCACCGGCACGGCGCTGGGAGACCCCATCGAGGTGGGGGCGCTGGCGCGGGTGTTCGGCGCGAATCGCTCCAGGGAACGGCCGCTGCTCCTGGGGTCGGCGAAGAGCATCGTCGGTCACACCGAGCTGGCGGCGGGCATGGCCGGCCTCTGCAAGGTCATCCTCGCGCTCCAGGCGGAGACGCTTCCGGGCTACCCCACCCTGGGGGCCTTGAGCAGCCGCATCCCGTGGAAGGACCTGCCGGTGGAGGTGCTGAGGCAGCCCGTCGCATGGCCCCGGGGCCAGCGGGCGCGCATCGCCGGGGTCAGCGCGTTTGGCTTCAGCGGGACGAACGCGCATGTCGTCGTGGAGGAGGCCCCCCGGGCGGCCCCCGCGCCGCCGGCCACGCAGCCCACGCACGTGCTGTGTCTGTCGGCGAGGACACCGGATGCGCTGGCCGCGATGGCGGAGCACTACGCGAGCTGGTTGGAACGGAACCCCGAGGCGTCGCTCGACGCGCTGACCTGGACGGCGAACACCGGGCGCGCGCGGTTCACGCAGCGGCTCGCGGTGGTGGCGGACGGGGCGGAGCCCCTGCGTGACGCGCTCGCGGCGTTCGCGAAGACGCGCGCCGCCTCGGGCAGGAACGTGCGGACGGGCAGCGCGCCCGCGATGGCGGGCCGGCTCGCGTTCCTCTTCACGGGGCAGGGCTCGCAGTACGCCGGCATGGGGGAGGCGCTGTACGCGCTGCACCCGGTGTTCCGGGAGACGCTGGAGCGTTGCGAGGCGCTCCTCTCCGAGCACCTGGAGACGCCGCTCCGGGAGGTGCTGTGGGGCGAGCACCGCGGGCTGCTGAACCAGACGAAGTACACCCAGCCCGCGCTGTTCGCGCTGGAGGTGGCCCTCGCGCGCCTCTGGCAGTCGTGGGGCGCCCGTCCGTCGTTCGTCATGGGCCACAGCGTGGGTGAGCTGGCCGCGGCGTGCGTGGCGGGCCTGTTCAGCCTGGAGGACGGACTGAAGCTGATCGCCGCGCGAGGGCGGCTGATGCAGTCACTGCCGGAAGGCGGCGCCATGGCCGTGGTCCTGGCCGGGCGGGACACGGTGGCGCCCGTGGTCGCGGAGCAGGGGGCGCGCCTGTCCATCGCCGCGTTCAACGCGCCTCAGCAGACGGTCATCTCGGGCGAGCGGGACGCCGTCCTCGCGGCCTGCGAGCGGCTGGGGCAGCAGGGCGTGCGCAACCGTGGGTTGCTGGAGGTCTCGCACGCCTTTCACTCGGAGCTGATGCGGCCCATCGTGGAGGACCTGCGCGCGGTCGCCGGGACGGTGACGTTCCGTCGCCCGAGCATCCCGCTCATCTCGAACGTGACAGGCCAGGTGGGCGGAGAGGAGCTGGCCACGCCCGGCTACTGGGTGGACCACGTGCTCGCGCCGGTCGACTTCATGGCGGGAGTGAGGGCGCTGGAAGCGAACAAGGTCGTGGGCCTGCTGGAGGTTGGACCGAGCGCCACGCTCGTGAGCCTGGCCTCCGCCTGCGTCGAACCGGACCGGTTCGTCACGGCGGCGAGCCTGCGAGCCAACGCGCCCGCCTGGCCCCAGCTGCTGGAGGCCGTCGCGACGCTGTTCGCGCACGGGCTTCCCGTGGACCTGGGCAAGGCGGGCCGGTGTGGACAGCCCGTCCCGCCCCGGCTGGCGCTGCCGACCTATCCGTTCCAGCGGCAGCGCTACTGGCTCCAGCGCGAGGAAGGCAGCTCGGTGGCGATGGCGGCGTCGGGCGAGTCCCACCCGCTCCTGGGGCGGCGGTTGCGAAGCGCCGCCCTGCCCCCGGGTGACCACCTGTTCGAGAGCGCGCTGTCTCCCGGCGGCCCGGCCTACCTGCGGCACCACCGCGTCTACGACAAGGTCGTGGTGCCCGCCGCGGGCTACGTGGAGATGGCCCTGGCCAGCCTCCGGCGGCTGTTCCCCCAGGCGGCGCTGTCGCTCCGCAACGTCGCGGTCCAGGCGGCGCTCGTCCTGGCACCAGGCACCGACACCGTGGTTCAGACGCACCTCTCCAGCGTCGGCGACGACCGCTACCGCTTCCGGATCCTCAGCGCGGCCTCGCAAGACGCATCCGACTGGCGCCTCCATGTCACGGGAGAGGTCCAGGTGTCGCCACAGGGTGGACACGGTGGGGGCGCCTTCGACGGAGCCGACGCCCGCGAGCGCCTCGAGGCAACGGGAGAGGTGCTCGACACCGAGGCGTTCTACACGCGCTATGCCACGCTGGGCCTGGGCTACAGCGGAGCATTCCGCGCGGTGACGGAGCTGCGGCGGCTGACGGGCGATGGCACGCGGCCCCCGGAGCTCCTCGCGCGGATCCGGCCGGCTGGGGTGACGCGCGACGAGGCGAGCGCCTACGGACTGCACCCCGCCCTGCTGGATGGTTGCTTCCAGGCGGTCGGAGCGCTCGTTCCTGAGGTCGCGGACGTGGTGTGCCTGCCCGTCGGCATTGAAGCCCTGCACCTGTCACGGCCGGGCGCCGAGGAGGTGTGGGCCCAGGCCCTCCTCCGCCACGCGCCTTCGCCAGGGGACCCTCGCGTCATCGCGGACCTCCGGCTTCTCGACGAACAGGGCCAGGTGGTGTGCGAGGTGGAGGGACTCCAGGCGCTGCGAGTCGACCGGCGCGCGCTGGCGTTCGCGACGGCCACCTGGAAGGACAAGCTCTACTCGATGACCTGGGTGCCCCAGGCACTTCCTGAGACCACCGACGCGCCAGCACGGCGCTGGCTCATCCTCGGAGACCGAGAGGGAGCGGGGGCGCGCCTGCGGGCGATGTTGGAAGCCCGTGGAGACACCTGCCGGCTGTTGAGCGACGGGGATGTCGACTGGCTCGACAAGGCCGCTTGGTCGCGAGCGCTCGCGGACCTCGCGGCCGAGAGCCCCCTGCCCCTCGCGGGCATCCTCCACCTCTGGGCGCTGGACGAGTCGCTGTCGCGCTCGGTCGGAAGCGCGCTGGCCCTGGTCCAGGCACTGATGGACGTCCCGGGCCAGCGACTGCCACGGCTCTATCTCGTCACGCGAGGCGCGCAGCCCGTCGTGGAAGGCGAACGGGTGAGCGCGAACCAGGCGGCGCTGTGGGGGCTGGGACGAACCATCGCCCTGGAGCATCCGTCCCTCGGCTGTACCTGCGTGGATGTGGACGACGGCGGCCTGGAGACGCTCGCGGCCGAGGTCCTCCAGCCAGACGTGGAGCTCCAGGTCGCGGTGCGCTCCAGCAAACGGATGGTGGCGCGGTGGGCCCGGGCTTCAGCCCAGCCCAAGGGGCAGCTCGCGCTTCCCGGCGAAAGCTACCGGCTCCGGACGTCCGCGTACGGAGCGCTGGACCGCCTGACGCTGGTCCCGCTGGAGCGGCGCGAGCCCACGGCCGGAGAGGTGGAGCTCGAGGTCCACGCGTCGGCGATCAACTTCAAGGACGTCCTCTACTGCCTCGGGATGCTGGAGGCGTTCAGCAAGGAGGCGGGCATCCTCCGGGCCGTCGACCAGCCGCTCGGCTTCGAATGCGCGGGGCGGGTCGTCCGCGTGGGGCCGGGCGTGACGAGCCTCGCCGTGGGAGAAGAGGTGTTCACGATGGCGCCGTCCGCGCTGTCGAGCCACGTCACCATCGACCAGCGGTTGGTGCACCGGAAGCCGGGCAACCTCTCTTTCGCGCAGGCGGCCTCCATCCCCGCAGCCTTCATGACGGCCATCTACAGCCTCGAGAAGCTCGCGAAGCTGAAGCCGGGAGAGACGGTGTTGATCCACGCCTGCGCCGGAGGCGTCGGGCAGGCAGCGGTCCAGCTCGCGAAGGACCGGGGGGCCACCATCTTCGGAACCGCGAGCCCGTCCAAGTGGGAGCACGTGAAGCGCCAAGGCGTCGCGCACGTGATGAACTCACGCACCCTGGACTTCGCCGACGAGGTCCTTCGCCTCACCGAAGGCCGGGGGGTAGACGTGGTCCTCAACAGCCTGACGGGCGACTACATCCCCAAGAGCGCGGGGGTGCTCGCCCAGGGTGGCCGGTTCGTGGAGATTGGCAAGATTGGCATCTGGTCCCAGGCGGAGATGGCGGCCTTCCGGCCCGACGTGGCGTACTTCTCCTTCGACCTGGGAGACGTCGACGGGAACGCGGCGCTCCAGGTGGACCTGCTCACGGACACGGTGCGCGGACTGGAGGACGGCCGCCTCGCGCCGCTGCCCGTCAAGACGTTCTCCATCCGGCAGGCCGAGGCCGGCTTCCGGCACCTCGCGCAGGCGAAGAACATCGGCAAGGTGGTGCTGACGCTCCCCGTGAGCGAGCAGGCGACGGGAGCCGTCCGGGCAGACCGCACCTACTGGATTACCGGTGGACTGGGAGCCCTGGGGCTGCACATCGCCCAGAGCCTCGTCGCCAATGGAGCACGGCACCTCGTGCTGTCCAGCCGCTCCGAGCCCACCGAGGCCGCGCAGGAGGCCATCGCCGCCCTGCGAAGCGCCGGCGTGGAGGTCCTCCTGGAGCGAGCGGACGTCGCGGACGCGGGACAGGTCCAGACGCTCGTCCAGCGACTCACGAAGGGGCCAGCGCCCCTGGGCGGCATCGTGCACGCCGCGGGCCTGCTGGATGACGGCGTGCTGGTCAAGCAGACCTGGGAGCGCTTCGCCCAGGTGCTGGCGCCCAAGGTCGACGGAGCGTGGAACCTGCACCTGGCGACCCGCGCGCTGGAGCTGGACTTCTTCGTCCTGTTCTCGTCGATCGCCTCGGTGATGGGGGCGCCGGGTCAGGGCAACTACGCCACGGCGAACGCGTTCATGGACGGACTGGCGGCGCTGCGCAGGAGCCAGGGGCTCCCCGCGACGAGCATCCACTGGGGCCCCTGGGCAGCCGGAGGCATGGCGGAGACGAAGCGAGCCGCGAACCGGGCGCGCTTCGAGTCCCTGGGCCTCGGGCGCATGGCGGCCGGAGACAACGTGGAGGTCTTCGAGCACCTGCTCCACGCGGCGCCCACGAACGTGGCCGTCGCGGACATGGACTGGTCGAAGTTCCTGAAGACAGTCTCCAGTCCGGGAGTCGCGAGAGTCTACGCGCAGCTCGGCCAGGGAAGGCCCAGCGCCGAGCCCGCCCAGGCCGGAGCCCTGCTCGCGCGGTTGACGCAAGAACCCGAGGCACAGCGAGAAGCCGTCCTCATCGACTTCCTGCGCCGGCAGGTCGCGAGCGTCGTGGGGCTCGCCGCGCCAGATGCGGTCGAGGCCACCCAGCCCCTGCTGGAGCTGGGCTTCGACTCGCTGATGGCGGTCGAGATGAAGAACCGGGTCGAGTCCAGCCTCGGCTGCACGCTCAGTCCTGCGCTGTTGTTCGACCACCCCACCCTGGCGCTGCTTGGAAGGCACCTGCTGGTGGAGGTCCTGAAGCTGGGTGGGGGAGAAGACACCGGTCCACGCGCGCCAGCCCCACCCGGAGACGAAGCAGCGCCGGACGCCGAGGCGCCCCTCTCCACGCTCCGCGAGTCGTTCCACACGACGAGCGCGGGGACGAAGCTCTGCGTCTGCACCTGGGGACCGGAGGACGCGCCGTTGGTGGTCTGCGTCCACGGCCTCCTCGACCAGGCCGCGAGCTGGGACGAGCTGGCGGTGGGGTTGGTCGAGCGCGGCTATCGCGTCATGGCACCCGACCTGAGGGGACACGGCCGGTCCGGACACCTCCCCGCGAATGTGGCGCTCACGGTCCTCGACTTCCTGCTGGACCTGACGCAAGCGACCGCGGCGGTGAAGCGTCCGTTCACGCTCGTGGGACACTCGATGGGCGGAGCCGTGGCCACGCTCTTCGCGTCCGCGCATCCCGAGCGGGTCGAGCGCCTGCTCCTCGTCGAGCCCGTCATCCCGCACCTGCGCGACGAACAAGGGGCCCTGGACCTCTTGAAGAACGACCTGCGCTTCCTGACGGAGCCCCCCGCACACACGCCCTACCCCGACCTGACGACCGCCGCGCGGATGCTCACGCTGAGCCATGGGGGGCTGTCACCCGCCCGCGCGAGGATGCTCGCGAGGCGCATCACCGAGCCATGCGAGCAGGGCCTTTGCTGGTCCTGGGACGTCCGGCTGCGAAACCCACTGGGCATCGACCTGGGCTTCTCACGCGAGCGCTACCTGGCGCTCCTCGGAGCGCTCACCGTGCCCTCCCTGCGACTCCACGGCACCACCAGTCAGTTCGCCCAGACGCCCGTGCTCGTGCCCCCGGACCTCCCGATGCCTCTGTCGCGGAGCCTCCACCTCCGGGGAGGCCACAACCTCCACACGGACAACGCGGCGGAGCTGCTCCACGAGATGCTGGCCGAACTCGCGCAGCGGCCTGACGCAGAGCCCGACGCGGGGCCGGGGCCGGCGCGGGTCCAGCCGGGGACGTGACGCAGCGCACCCCACCCGGCTCACGGCCCGAAGGCCGCGGCCCACCGAGCCGCCCGCCCCGCTGCGCCACGGACCGGCGGAGGCCCCTCGCGAGCCCCGCCGGTCCTACGCGCCCTCCCGGAAGGTCCGGTGGAGGCCCTTGTCAAAACAGGTTGTGCGCGGGCCAGGTGCTGACGCCGTTCACGACGTTCCACATGAGGCCGTCGAGGTTGATGTCAGGCGTGCCCGAGCCGGAGCGGTTGTTGGAGTTGGTCATGACCGACCAGGTGAACTCCTCGGAGCGGCTGGGCCCATAGCGGTCATCGGTCCGCACCAACAGGGCCAGGGTGCCCGGGACATAGCCGCCGTGCCACCAGTTGGGGAGGCTGTTCACCGACCAGCCCTTGGCGTAGTTGACGGAGTTGCCCCCCGTGCTCAGCGCCGTCGTGCGGGTCGTCATCGTGGTGATGGTGCTCGCGCTCAGCAGGTCCGGGACGGTGGAGAACCCATCCGCGCGCACGGCGACGCGCAGCAAATCGATGGGCGTGGCGACCCAGCCGCCGTGCGCATCCATGCGACGCACCGGCATGCCGTACGGGTTGAAGGCCCCCGCGCCAAGCTGGTAGTAGACGGGCTCGTTCGGCAGACGCGCGCTCAACGTATCGCCCCCCACTGCGAAGCTGGTGGCGCCGCTGGGCGTGAACACGTTGGCGCGCATATAGGCGTCATAGGTCATGCCAGTGACCCGCTCGATGATGCGGCCGAGGACGCTGTAGCCGAAGTTCGAATACTGGTACGTCGTCCCAGGCGCGAACTCGAGCGGCACGTTCTGCAACACCCATTGGATGAGCTGCGCGTGGTTCATCCCCGTGTTCATGAACATGGGGTCGCCCGTGCCGTCGGCGCCGTCGTTGTCCCAGCCGCCCGCGGTGTGCTCCAGCAGGTGCTGGACCGTGATGTTCAGCACGCGGCTGTCCGCGTAGGTGCTCTGCGCGCCGAACGTCTCACCCAGCAGTCCGCCCCTGCCGAAGACGCGGTCCGTCAGCCGGAGCTGGCCGCTTTGAATCAGCCGCATGATGCCAATGGAGGTCATCGGCTTGGACACGCTGGCGACGCGGAAGCGGTGGGAGGTGTTGACCGGGGTGTTGTTGCTCCGGTCGGCCAGGCCATACCCCTTGGCGAACACGAGGCGCCCCTTGCGGGTGATGGCCAGCGACAGGCCGACGGTGTTCGTGCTGGCCATGGCCTGCTCGACGGTGTCGTCAATGTGCTGCAGGTCGGCCGCGCTGAACGTCAGGTTCTGCCAGAGCAGCGAGAACTCGGGCTGGCTCCCATTGTGGTGCGCCGCCACCAGGACGGGGCGATAGCCCTGGTTCTTGAGGTCCGTCACGGCCTGTTGATACGCGGCCGCGGTGAGCCCATGCCGCGCGGCCATCGGAATTCCCGACGAAGCATGGAAGATGGCCGCGTACCGGTCCGTGCCACCCACGTTGTAGCTGCTGACCTTCGCGAGCTGGTAACCCTGGGACGCGTTGGTGTTGAACGTGGACTGGTACTGGGCCGCGGTCATCCCGTGGTAGGCCCGCCAGGCCGGGCCGCTCGTCTTCTCCCAGATGGCCGCGTAGCGCTCCGCGCCACCGGACGTGTAGCCACTCACGTGCACGAGCCGGTAGCCCTGCCCCGCCCAGGTGTTGAACTCCGTCTGGTACTGGGCCGCGCTCAGGTCATGGCGGGCCACCCACGCGGCACCGTTGTCCGCGTGGAAGATGACCGCGAAGTAGGCCACGCCGCCGACGCTGTACCCGTTGACCATGGCCGGGCGGTAACCCTGCGCATTCTGATTGACGACGGTGGTCTGATACTGCGCGGAGGTCAGCCCGTGGAAGGCCCGCCAGGCCGGACCGCTCGTCTGTTCCCAGATGGCCGCGTAACGGGCACTGCCCCCATCTTCGTAACCGCTGACATAGGAGAGGCGATAACCTTGCCCCACCCACGTACTGAACTCCGTCTGATATTGGGCGCTGGTGAGCCCGTGGCGGGCAATCCAGGCATCATTTGGACCGGCCAGTGCCTGGGACTCGGCGCTGGCAGAGGCGCTGGACTCATCCTCTGGAACCCCGCATCCCACCAGGGATGCGGCCAGCACTGACAGGACCGCCAGAAGCGGCTTCGCTCTGAAAGACTTCATGCTCGAGAACTCCTGCGTGACGTAGGTACTCCCGGCAGGAAACGAACCCCGCGCGCATTTCCCCTCAGCCGCGGACAACAAAAACAGGTGCCCCACGCGCGTCGCACGAACCCCACGTGCATTTCAGCAGGCGGACCCACACCCCACGGCCAGGGGTGGCCCTCGCGCCGGGGCCAGCCTCGCGCTCGCCGTGAGCAGTCCCGGATTCCCTGGGGTAGCTTCCGCGGCGTGGGTGAGAAACGCCCGCCAAGTCACTGAGCGCCGCGGCTCCCCTTCCGCTGTTGGAGGTCTGATGATGAAGCCCCCGCACCTCACCGTGCTCCGGATGCTGCCTGCACGCTGGCTCGCGGGTGCCCACCCGCCCCAGGCGCCGCAGCAACTGCGCACGGAGGCGCCGCGATGACGTGGACCCTGATTGGCGAGGCCGCCTCTCCCTGGTCCGAGAAGGCCCGCTGGGCGCTGGACCACCACCGCCTCGCGTATACGTACCGCGAACACTACCCGCTCATCGGCGAGCTCTCGCTGCGGCTGCGCGCGCGGCGGCTGAAGGGCCGCGTGAGCACCCCCATGCTGCTCACGCCCGAAGGGCCGCTCATCGACTCCTTCCACATCGCCCGCTACGCGGACGCCCACGGCAGCGCGCCCACGCTCTTTCCAGCCGAGCACGCCGAGGAGATCGCCGCATGGAACGCCCGCAGCGAGGCCGCGCTCGGCGCGGCGCGGGTGCGCTACCTCGACCGGCTCGCGAACGACCGCGCCGCGAAGCTGGAGCAGCAGCCGCCCGCCTTCCCTGGTTTCGTGCGCCAGCTCTCGGTGCCCGCGGTGGACTTCGCCATGGCCTTCCTGCGCAGGAAGTACGGGATGCCGGACAGCACGGCGGCGGAGGCCACGCTGGTGCTCGAGCTGGAGGCGCTGCAGCGTGCGCTCGCGGGCGGCAAGCGCCACCTCGTCGCGGACCGCCTCACCTACGCGGACCTCGCGATGGCGGTGACGCTGCAGTTCGTGTCACCCGTGGACGTCGGCCACCTCGCGCTAGGCCCCGCCACGCGCGCGGCGGGCGTCCACCCGCGGCTCTGCTCGCGCTATCCGGACATCGTCGCCTGGCGCGACGCGCTCTACGCACGGCACCGGCGCAGCGACCAGCCCGCCGAGTCCGTCCGGGCGTAGCGTGCCGGCCCCCACCTTCAGCGTCCGGCGTCGAAGCCCCCGGGCACGTCGGACACGTTGATGCCGAGTTCCTCCACCGCGCAGCCGCCCTCCCGCACGAGCACCGTGGGCAGCCGCAGCTGCGCGAGGCGCCAGCCCCGCGCGCCACCAACCACTGGTGGTGGGCTTGCCCTTCACGCATCGGCCGGAAAGTGGCGCCGAGTCAGCCGCTGCCTCTAGGGTTCCGCGCACCTGCTCCCCGAGGACCTCCGCCATGACGCTCACGACCGCCCTGCTCCTGCTCACCCTCGGCGCCGCGCCGGCCCAGCCCGCCTCGAAGAAGTTCGAGTTCGACAAGCACTACCTCGTCCTGCTCGAGCGCGTGCCTGGCGCCAAGAAGCTGCCAGAGGCCGCGCTGGCGCAGCTGCAGAAGGAGCACCTCGCGCACCTCACGCGCATGGGGGAGAGCGGCAAGATGGTGCTCGCGGGCCCCTTCGGCGAGCAGGACGACGTGGGCATGCGCGGCGCGTGCATCTACCGCACCGCCACCAAGGCGGAGGCGAAGCAGCTCGCCGAGCAGGACCCGATGGTGAAGGCGGGCCGGCTGCGGGTGCAGGTCATGGCCTGGTACACGGAGAAGGGCTACCTGGCGTTCCCCCTGGCCCCGCCCGCCGAGGAGGCCAAGGACGCGGAGAAGGACGCGGGCAAGTAGCCGAAACCGCTACGGCATGGGCCGCGAGCCCGCGGATGGCGCGGACGGCACCGCGGGCCAACCATTGGACCACGTGATTGCATCCACGAGCATCACCCGCGCCGTGTGGGCGCTGTTCCACGCGTGGTAGACCATGTACATGCCTCCGCCCGGCCCGGTGACGACGGAGTTGTGTCCCGGCCCCGTCCAGCCGCCCCCCGTCTTGAGAATCGGCGAGCCCAGCTTGGTGTACGGGCCCAGCGGGCTCGTCGCCCGCGCGACGCCCACGGCGTAGGTGCTGTTGTAGTACGCGTTACCGCTGTAGAAGAGGTAGTAGTACCCGCCCCGAGCGACGACCCACGGCGCCTCGACGACGCCGCCCTCCCACGAGAGGTCGTTGCGGATGAGCGTCTGGCGGGTGCCCACCAGCGACAGGCCATCCGCCGACAGCGCCTGCCCGTAGATGGGCGTCGGCTGCCCCACCGCGTTGCCGTCCGCCTTCCACACCAGGTATGGCGCCCCGGTGGTGCTCGTGAAGAAGGTGGCGTCAATCATCCCCATCGCCGAGTCATGCACGAGCGGCCGGCCAAGGTCCGTGAAGGGCCCGAGCGCGCTCGTCGACGTCGCCGCGCCGATGGACAGCTTCCCGTCCGAGTGCCGCGCGGTGAAGTAGGCGATGTAGCGCGTCCCCACCTTGTGGATCTCCGGCGCCCAGAAGTCGCCCCTCGCCCAGGTGGGCTTCGACGCCGACGGGAAGATGGAGCCCGCGCGCGTCCACGTCACCAGGTCCGTCGACGTGCGCAGGGCGAACGCATTCGCCGCGCCGCCCGACGTGCACGCGGCGACGTACCGCGTCCCATCATGGATGACGCCCGGGTCCGCGCAGTCCCCGGGGACCACCGGGTTCTGGTACAGCCCGCCGCAACCCGTGTAGCGGAAGGACATGCCGCACGCGCCCGTGCCACTGAAGTACGGCCGCCACCCGTTGGAGAGCGCCGCGTACGAGTTGCTGCCCGCGTTCGTGCAGGTCCGGTCCCAGAACACGCGCCCGCTCACGTCGTCGTACTGCGCGGTGTGTCCCGACGGGCGCAGCCACGACGCGGCGTAGGTGACGCGCGTCGAGCACGCGGCGGCCCCGGCACAGTCCGTGTCGAGCGCCAGGACACACGCGTTGTTGCCGGTGAAGTACGGCTGCCAGCCGTTGGAGAGCACCGCGTACGAGTTGCTGCCCGCGTTGATACAGGTGCCATCCCACGTCACCAAACCACTCGCGATGTCGAACTGCGCGGTGTGCCCCGAGGGGCGAATCCACCGCTCGCCGTAGGTGATGCGCGTGCTGCACGCGAGCGGCGCGCTGGCGGTGCCAGCCGGAGCCTCCTCCGCGAGCGGGGTGTCGATGCGTTCGTCGCCACAGCCGGATGCGAAGGTAGAGACGACGCACACCACCGTGAGCGCCAGGATGCGAGGGGACTTCCTCATGAACCACCTCCAGATGGAGGGACGTGAGCTAGCACGAAATACAAGAAATATCAGCAATGCGCGATATCCATGTCCTATCCATGACCTCTACCCGACCCGACATGACAGCGCTTGGATTTCCACCCGCATGTCTGGGTAGGCACGGGGCTCTGTATCCAGATGACGGGGACGGGCCTGATGGCTCTATTCTAGCGGGATGGCGTATTTCATCTCCGGGGGCGAGGCTTTTCCATCGCGCTTCGTCTCGCAGTTGCTTGGAGCCGTTCTTCTCGCCGTGCTGTCCGGCTGCCGCGCCAGCTATGTGCAACAGACCGCACAGATGCGCGTGCTCGCGGACGTCGGACGGTACGACGAAGCGCTGAAGGAGCTGGACGCCGTCACCGCGCGTGAAGCGCTGGATCCGCTGCTCGTCGCGGCGGACCGGGGCGGGCTGCTGCACCGCGCCGGAGCCTGGGAAGCCAGCAGCAGGGCCCTGGTCCAAGCGGGGGAGCTCGCGGATGAGCACGAGCGGGTCAGGTTGTCGGAGGAGTTCACCGGGGACATCCCCTGGCGCATGGGCGCCCTGGAGCGCCAGACACTGCACACGCTCAACGCCCTGAACTACCTGCAGCTTGGGCGGCCCGAGGAGGCGGCCGTGGAGGCGCGGCTGACGAACGCGCTGAACCTCCAGCGGCACCTCGAGCTGCGCCACCACGTGACGATGGAGCGGCACTTGAACGCCATCCCCATCGACGATGAGCTGCGCCCCTACCTGGTGCAGAGCGCCATCGGCCTGTACGTGAGCGGGCTGGCGCATGAGCTGGCGGGGAACGAGGACTCCTCCTTCATCGACTACCTCGCCGCCTGGCGAATCACCCGGAGCGCTCCACCCGGAGCGCCCTCCAGGTTGACCCACCTGGAGCCCAGGCTCCTCGCAGAGGCACGCCGGCTCGGGCGCCCTGAGCTCGAGGAGCTGGAGCGGCTCATCCTGGCACCTGAATCGTCGGCTCCGGCGGACGACGCGGGCGACCTGGTCGTCGTCGTGGAGGCCGGAAAGCTCCCCGAGCGTTGCGTGCTCCAGCGCTGGAAGGAGGGCCGCGTCTGGAGCGTGTGCCCGCGTCCCTGGCCCCACGGGCAGGCCCGAATCGAGGTGGCGTCGGGGAGCTGGGACGCGGAGACCGTCACGTCCCTGGAGAACCTCCTGCTGCGCCGTGGCGCCCTGGGCGTGAGCACCGATACGACGCGCCAGCCCAACCTGTGGGCCAGGGCCGGGTCCGTGGCCCTCTTCGTGCTCGTTCCGCCGCTGGGCGGCTATCTCCTCCTGCGAACCGCCTCTGAGCGCGCGACGCAGCTGGAGCAGGGCTGGCTCAGCCTCCCCTCCGAGTTCCAGGTGGCGCGCCTGTCGCTTCCCTCGGGGCGACACACCGTGCGAATCCGCAGGAGCGACCATCAGGAGACACGCGAGGTCGACATCGCGCCTGGGCGCACGCAAGTGCTCGTCGTGCCGATGCGCTGAACCCCCGAGGCGCTACCGGGCGCGCTGCCCCGCCCGCCTGGCGCCCTCCCGGAACCTCGCCGCGTCCGCCGGAGCGAAACGAGCGAGCAGCTCCAGCTCCGCGTTCACCTCCCGGACGCCGATGTCGTGGGGGTGGACGGCGGGCCCGTGCCCCACAGCGAAGAACTTCACGTAGCTGCGCCCACCCGATTCCCAGCCGCGCATGAACAGCTCGTCGAGGGACGTCTCGTCCCCCCGAAGGCCCCGGCGGAGGGAGACCACCGCCGTCCGGACGCCGTCCTCTGTTCGCGACTCGTCGCGGACGGACTCCGCGAGCTGCTTCGCCTCCTCCCAGAGCGTGTCCAGCGGAACGGTGTAGGCGTAGTCGTAGAGCCGCTGTCGTAGGTACTCCTCCTCTCCCATCGCGTGGCGCAGGCCACCACACCCCGTGGAGCAGCTGACAGCGACGACGAGGAGCCCGCGCAGGAGAAGTCCCATGGGCCCTCACTCAATCCCGTGGAGCCTTCACTCCGCAAGGGAGGTGGGCCTGCCCGAATCCGGGACACGGCCGCACCGGCAGCAGGGCCGCGAGCCCCTGGCCCCCGGGCCCCTGGCTCATCACCGATGACGCCCTGGTTCGAGGCGCCCCAGCGGCTACAGTGCGCGCCATGAACGCCTCTTGGAAGCGCAACACGGCCCTCTTCCTGGGCAGCCAGGCCCTGTCGCTGCTCGGCTCCTCCCTGGTGCAGTACGCGCTCCTGTGGCAGGTGACCCTGCAGACACGCTCGAGCGTCATGATGACGCTCTACATCGTCGCCGGCTTCCTGCCCACGTTCCTCCTCTCGCCCTTCGCGGGCGTCTGGGCCGACCGGTATGACCGCCGCAAGCTCATCGTCCTCTCCGATGCGATGATTGCGCTGGTGACCCTGGCGCTGGCCGTGATGTTCACCTTGCGCGGCACGGAGCTGTGGCTCTTCTTCCTGGCCGCGGCGATCCGCTCCGTGGGGACGGCCGTTCAACACCCGGCGGTGAGCGCGCTGTTGCCGCAGCTGGTGCCCGAGGACCAGCTGATGCGGGTCAACGGCATCCAGGGCACCGTCCACTCGGTCAACATGCTGGGGGCGCCCGCGCTCGCCGGCTTCCTCATGTCCGTGGCCCCCCTGCAGGTGATCTTCTACATCGACGTGGTGACAGCGGCCCTGGCCATCGCCCTGGTGGCGCTCTTCGTCCGGGTAGCGCCGCGCCCCCGCGCGCCGGAGCAGGAGGGCTCCTCGCAGCTGACGGAGATTCGCGACGGCTTCCGCTACATCCGCGGCCACGCGCACCTGGTGCCGTTCTTCAGCTACCTGGGCTTCATCCTGGTCCTCATCACCCCGGCCGCGTTCCTCACGCCGCTGCAGACGGCGCGAAGCTTCGGGGACGAGGTGTGGCGGCTGACGGCCATCGAAATGGTCTTCTCGGTGGGGATGATGCTGGGTGGCGCCGCGCTCGCGGCGTGGGGGGGCTTCAGCAGCCGCATGCGGACGATGATCTCCTCCAACCTCATCATGGGCGCGTGCACCGTGGCCCTCGGCGTGGTGCCCCACTTCGGGGTGTACCTGGCGACCATGGGCATCTTCGGCGTGGCGCTGCCGCTCTACAACACGCCCGCCACGGTGATGCTCCAGGAGCGCGTGGAGCCGGCCTACCTGGGCCGCGTCTTCAGCGTGATGACCATGCTCTCCACCGCGCTGATGCCGCTGGCCATGTTGCTCTTCGGGCCCCTGGCAGAGGTGGTCTCCATCGAGCGGCTGCTGCAGGTCACCGGCGTGCTGGTGATTCTCGTCGGACTGCTCACGCCGCTCCACCGCCGGCTGATGTCCTTCGGCGAGCCCAAGCAGCAGCCCCCCGTGGAGTCCCGGGAGCTGGCCAACTGAGGACGTGAGGGGCACGCGCCCCCTCCCATGAACGTGGCTGGGGCCCTCTCTGTGCATGGAGTCGCCGGGTCGGTCCTCCTCAAGCTTCGAGTGCTATTCGAAGACCTGGACCTCGGCGAGGCTGAGCGGCCCTCCGCCCAGGAGCTGGACCTTGACGTAGCGGCCCGTGCGCCGCACGGGAATGCGCGTCACGGTGCCTGCCTGGCCCGGATGCGGGAACTCGTGCCAGGTCGTGCCGTCCGCGGAGACCATGAGCATGAAGTTGGAGAGGCGCTCCACGCAGCAGTCGGTGCGGTTGTGGAGGACCACCGAGCCAATCCACCGCTGCCCCTCCAGGTCAACCATCCACCAGGGCTGTGGGTCCTGCGGCGCGCCCAGGGTGTGGGTGACGGAGAGGTTGGGGAAGACACCATCTGTGTTCCCGTCAACCGCCTTCCAGGCCTGCGCGTCATTGAGGAGCGAGGACTGGGTGGCGGGCTTGTTCAGCGCCAGGTTCTTGAAGGGAACCTGGACGAACATGCCAGTGGGCGTGCCATGTCGATCCATCTGCGTGAGCGAAAGCGCGGTGTCGTCCACCATTGCGTCCAGGTACGCACCGGAGATGGCCGCGCCCGACACGAACGAATGGAATCGCTCCGGCCCGGAGATTCGTCCCGCGGGCCGATAGAAGAACTCCTGGAAGGGCGAGCCGGGGCCGCGATGGTGGTGCCCCGTGAAGATGGCGATGACGTTGTAGTTCGCGATGGCATCCCAGTAGGCCACGCGCTGCGCTTCGGTCCACCAGTACTTGCCGTCCTCCTCGCCGGTGGAGAGCGGATCAAAGCCGTAGTGGTGGATGAGGACCACCGGACGTCCCGAGGCCCCTACATTGAATGCCAGGTCCATCATCAAAAAGACAAGCGAGTCCTTGGGAGAGTTCTCGGGACGGGTGGGCGAAGCCTCGGTCCCCGGGAAGAGGTTGAGCTGGACGAAGTGGATGTCATGCCAATCCCAGGAGTAGTGAGGATTGCCATGCAGGGACAGGACGGTGGCCCTCTTCCGGTCGTGGATGTCGTTCTGGATTTCCCCGCGGTCGACGCACGCGGAATCCGCTCCAGACGGGAGTCCACAGGCAAACTTCTGGGCGAACGTGGCTTCGTGCTGATCGTGGTTGCCGATGCCATCGTAGACGAACCGGCTCATGCCCGAGATGGCACTCTTGTACCAGGCGAACTCGTCCCGCGTCCGGGTGTTCTGCGTCAGGTCTCCGGCGACCACCATGCCCCTGATTTGCGGATTGTGGGTGATGGCGCTGACCATCGTCGACAGCGTTTGATTCGTGGCGATGTTGTCACCGCTGTTCTGGTACTGGGGGTCCCCCGTCACCAGGAACCGGACATCTCGCTTCGTGAAGCCCACACCATAGTTCGACTGATAGATGAGCTGATGGTCGTGCGTGAAGGACTTGCAGTAGTAGTTGGGCGGAAGGCGCAGATGGGAGCGATCCTCCTGCTCGACGGACGCATACCCCCCTGCTTGCAACGGCACCACGCAGTTGAAGGTGCCCACCTCGAACTGCGCACGGAGCATGGCACCTTGTGTGCCGGCAGGATTGCAATCCGTATTGCTCCAGTGACAGCACGCATTGGCACCCGTCGAAACGCTGGAGCTGAAGTCTCCGCCAAGGACTTTCACGTTCGCCGTCGTGTTGACGCTGTTGTAGAGGCAGAACGCCGAGGCGACGCCAGGCGCCAGCAGGAGCAGCGCCATGGAGAGAATGCGTGAGGCGGGCAACGAGAGGTGAAGAGGACAGCGCTTTTCGAGCATGAAGTTTCTCGAGGTCGAGGAGGGGGGGCGCCCGGCGGGGGGCACGCGGCTTGGGTGGCACGCGTGCCCGGGGCCGTCTCGCTATGGCGCGCAGTAGATGGCGCGCTCGAACTTGCCCGTCACGTCGACGATGGAGTCAGCGCGAACCACGTACTCACTTCCACCTACACGCGTGTCGGCGTTGCACCAGTCATACGTGTAGCCCAGCCCGGTCCAGGGGTAGTGCGTGCTCTGCCAGAACCCATAGCTGGAGGCGTAATAGGCGTTGATCCAATCCTTGTGCTCGGAGGTGGCCGAGGCAGGAAACTGCAGGCCGCACGAGGTGTCGTCAATCTCCGCGTCCGGGCAGGGCCGGAACATGTCCCCGGGCCGGACCCACAGCTCGACGATGTAGCGCGCGTTGTCGCCCTCCGTGGCCGGGGGCAGTCCCAGGTACTGGTTGAGGCGAGCGACGAGCTTCTCTTCGGGCACCGTCTTGCAGAACGTCTGGAGCTGAGGCGCGGGCGTGACCCAGACCTCACGGGAGAGGGTGTTCTCGCCCAGCGTGTAGCCCGTGTACGTGGTCCAGATGGCCATGCGCACCGCCGTCTGGGACTCGTTCCAGATGAGCCTCGGATTCGACGGGCTGATGTCCCACAGCGCCGTGGAGATGTCCGCGGAGGTGGGCTCGGCCGCGTTGCGGACGGCCTCCGCATAGGTCTGTGCGTCGCAGGCGAGCTCCTCGGGCGGATTCGGAAGCGGGTCCTGCGTATCGTCACCGCAGCCCGTGAGGGCCAGGAGCGCGGTGGTCGCGGTGAAGGTTCGCAGGGGACGCGAGAAGGCGCTGAACATCGTGAGGTCTCCGTGAAAGGGTGGATTCACGGAGAGTCTAGACGAACCACGAAGAAACGAGAGCCTCGTCTCTCCGTAAATCGCACAGCGCCTGAGCGCGCCCGTCATTCAGCCGCGGACGCACCGTCCTGTGCCTCGCTCAGGCACGGCTCGGCATACACGACCTCCACGTATGAAGTGCGCCTGCCAGTAAGCACCGCCAACTGGCCGCACGCACAATAGGTCTCCCCAACCCAGGTCGTGTGACTCGCGTCGCTGTAATAGTTATACAAGGCATTCTCGACACAGAGAAAGTCAGTGTCATCGCCCTCTACCTGGGGCGCCTCTGACTTCCCTGCCTCGGGAACGCCCTCACCAGCGCCCAACAGCAGCCCCATCGACATCAAAAGCACAGCGGAAAGTCCGGCCATTGCCTCTCCCAGCAGAGTGAAATGGGACCGTACGCAATTCAAGACGAGACAGCAATCACAGCAAACCGCAATCGACACTACTCAACACTCACACCTCACGCAACCCGTCCCTCACCCGGTTCACGCCCATTGCAGACACCTGTACTTGAACCTTCTCGCCTGACTTGAATCAACCCAAAGATTGACACGAAGGAGCCATCACTCCCAGTGTGAGGCCGCCGCCGCCAATGGCGACCCGGAGAGCGCGTGGGTCTGCGCGAGCGCATTGTCACTCACACATCGACGCGAATCGCCTGCCATCGTCCCACTCACAATGCACAACGCAAAAGGAACTTTCCATGCCGAAGTCGAATCAATCCGCGCCGTCTGTCTTTCTCCGCGGCCTGTTGCCAGCGCTCGCCGCGCTCGCCCTGGCCGTCGCCGCGCCGGACGCCAGCGCGTACTCGGCGATCTACGGCGGCGGCCCGTTCTACTCCGGCGGGACCGCGGTGATGAACGATCTGCGCGGCTCGGGCTTCACCACGGTCATCCTCTGGAGCTTCCATATCGAGGAGAACGGCGACCTCATCTACAACGACATTCCGGTGGTCAAGAACGGCGCCTACATGGGTGATCCGGCCTGGCCGGCCCGCCTGGCCACGCTCAAGACCGCGCCGACCTCGGTCAACCGCATTGAAGTGTCGACGGGCGCCTGGGGCGTTCCGGACTTTGAACGCATGAGCAGACTGGTCAACGGCACCGCCCCCGGCTGCGGCACCACCATCGTCTGCGGCACCGGCACCCACAGCATCCTGTACAGGAACTTCCAGGCGCTGAAGACCGCCACCGGCGCCGACGCGGTGAACTTCGACGACGAGAGCGCCTACGACCTGGCCCCGACCACGGCCTTCAGCCAGATGCTCATCGGGATGGGCTACAAGATCACCTTCGCGCCGTACACCCAGCAGACGTTCTGGCGGAACCTCAAGAACAACCTCGGCAGCGCGGTCGATAGAATCTACCTCCAGGTCTACGCTGGCGGCGCCGGCAACAACCCCGCGAGCTGGAACACCGCGATGGGCATGACGGTCGCTCCGGGCCTGTGGTCCAGTCATGGCAGCGGCTGCGCGTCGGGCGACAGCCCCTCCGTGGTGCAGACCCGGATGAGCAACTGGAAGGCCAGCGCGGGCATCAGCGGCGGCTTCATGTGGTTGTACGACGACATCCAGAAGTGCAGCGCGCAGGGGACCAGCGCGCAGTACGCGGCGGCCATCAACACCGCCGTCAGCGGCAACACCCCACCGGTGGCGAACTTCAGCGTCACCGTCAGCAGCCTCACCGCGACCTTCAGCGATGCGTCCACCGACGCAGACGGCACCATCACCTCACGCGTCTGGAACTTCGGCGACGGCAGCACCTCCACCGCGACCCACCCTTCGCGCACCTACGCGAGCCCTGGCAACTACAACGTCACCCTGACCGTCACCGACAATGGCGGCGCGAGCCATGGCAACTCCCAGACGGTGTCGGTCGGCTCGGGCTACGCCAACCTGGCGCTGAACAGGCCCACCACCAGCTCAGCGCCCTGCAACAGCAGCGAATCAGCGGCCAAGGCGGTCAACGGCAGCGTCTCGGGTGGCACCACCGACAAGTTCTGCTCGCTGGCCTCGCCGGCCTGGATGCAGGTCGACCTCGGCTCGGCGCGGACCGTCAGCAGCTTCACGCTCAAGCATGCGGGCGCGGGGGGTGAATCAACGAGCTGGAACAGCCGGGCGTTCACCATCCAGACCTCGAGCGACGGCTCCACGTGGAGCACGCCCGTCACGGTGAGCAACAACACCGGCAGCAGCTCGACCCATGCCATCACCGCGGCGTCGGCGCGCTACATCAGGCTCAACGTGACGACGCCGACGCAGAGCGGCGACCCCGCGACGCGCATCTACGAGTTCGAGGTTCGCTGACTTTCGAACACGAAGCGGGCCCTGGTCGCCGCCAGGGCCCCAGGAGCCGGGCGTGCCGAGCGCGTGCTGCCGGGGGCCGCTCCAGGGCCTACCTTCCGTGTGCCGTCTCTCGACGCCTGCTCGGCAGCACCGTGGCGGGCATCGAGGTCCTTATCGCGGGGGTCGTCATGGAGCGCCTCTTCACTCGCGCTGTCCGGCCCGCGCTGGCGCTGGGTGCCTGGCCCCGTTGGCTCCGCTACACGTTGCCGGGAGCGTGGGGCGCCCTGCTCTTCGCGTGCCTGGCCTTCACGCCCTCCCTGTTGCCGCGCAGCGGGCCCTTCCAGGGCTTCGTCAGCGGCCTCAGCGCGGCCATGGGCTACGGGCTGGGGGTGCTGGGCGCCTGGCTGTGGCGCGAGTTCTCCCCACGTCCGGCGAGGACGCCGAGTCCTCGCGCGTGGCGGGGCTTCTTCGTGACGGCGCTCGTGGCGCTGTCCGGCGCGCTGCTGCTGGGCTGGCACTGGCAGCAGCGCATCCGGGAGCTCATGGGCGTTCCCCACCCGGGCAACGCGGGCTACCTGCTCGCACCCGTCGTCGCGGCGGCCTTCTTCATCCTGCTCATCGCCGCGGGACGGGGGCTGCGCGCGGTGTACCGCCGGTTGGACGCGCGGCTCGTCCGGCATATCGGCCCTCGCGCGGCCCGCGCGACGAGTGGACTGGCGGTGGTGGTGCTCACCGCGCTGGTGGCGAGCGGCGTGCTGTGGGATGGGCTCATCGCGCTGGCGGACCAGACCCTGAGCGTGCGGGACGCGACGACCGACGAGGGCGTGTTCCAGCCCCGCACCGCCCTGCGCTCCGGCGGCCCCAGCTCCCGGGTGAGCTGGGAGTCGTTGGGACGAGAGGGCCGCAACTTCGTCGGCGGGGGCCCCTCCATGGCCGACCTCGCCGCGTTCGAGGGGGCGGCCGTGAAGGAGCCGATTCGCGTGTACGCCGGCTACGCCTCCGCGCCGGACGCCGAGGCGCGGGCCACGCTCGCCGTCGAGGACCTCGAGCGCGCCGGCGGCTTCGACCGGGCCTACCTGCTGGTCGTCACCACCACGGGCAGTGGCTGGGTGGTGCCCGAGGCCGTGGACGCCTTCGAGTACCTGACCCGGGGTGACTCCGCGATTGTCGCCATGCAGTACTCCCACCTGTGGTCCTGGCTCTCCGTCCTGGTGGACCAGGAGCGGGCGCGTGAGTCGGGCCGGGCGCTCTTCGACGTCGTCTACGAGCGCTGGTCCAGGCTCCCCGAGGGCCACCGGCCGAAGCTGCTGGTGTTCGGCGAAAGCCTGGGCTCCTACGGCGGGGAGACGGCGTTCAGCGGCGAGCGGGACCTGGCCAATCGCACCGATGGCGCGCTGTTCGTGGGGCCGCCGAACTTCAACACCCTGTATCGCGAGTTCACGGACCACCGGGACGCGGGCAGCCCCGAGGTAGCGCCCGTCTATCGGAACGGACGCATCGTTCGATTCAGCCGGCGCCCTGGAACGGACCTTCCTCCCGCGTCCGCCCCGTGGGGGGACTCCCGGGTGCTGTACCTGCTCCACCCCTCGGACCCCATCATCTGGTGGAGCCCCCGGCTCTTGTTGCAGCGGCCGGACTGGCTGCGGGAGCCTCGCGGCCACGATGTCCTGGGCGCGATGGTGTGGCTCCCTTTCGTCACGTTCTGGCAGGTGACGGCCGACCTGCCACTGGGGATGGAGGTGCCCGCCGGCTACGGCCACGTGTACACCGGCGAGCACGTGGACGCCTGGGTCGCGCTCCTGCGCCCCGAAGGCTGGACCGACGAGCAGACGGCGCGGCTGCGGGGAGTCCTGCGCGCCCGCGGAGGCCGCTAGACTCACGCTCCGAAAATGGGCACGGGAGCGCGAGCCAGCAGCGAAGTCGTGGGCGAAGGAGCAGCGGGTGCGTCCACCCTGGACGGCGCCCCCTCACCGCGCGCCGCCTCCCACGAGGCGCCCGTCTTCCCCGTGCCCGGCTGGGAGCGCTACCAGGGGGTGCGCTTCCTCGGCCAGGGTGGCATGGGGCAGGTCTTTCTCGCGTATGACCCACGGCTGCGCCGCCATACCGCGCTCAAGTTCGTCCGGGGTGGAGACTCCGGGCTCACCCGGCGCATGCTGTCCGAGGCCCGCGCCCAGGCCCGCGTCGACCATGAGCGCGTCTGCCAGGTGTACGAGGTGGGCGAGGTCCAGGGACACGCCTTCATCGCCATGCAGTACGTGGACGGCCTGCCGCTGAACCAGCTCACGGACGCGCTCACCGTGGAGCAGGTGCCCTGCTGCTGCGGGACGCCGCCGAAGGCGTCCACGCCGCGCATCGGGCCGGCCTCATCCACCGCGACCTCAAGCCCGGCAACATCCTCGTCGAGCGCACCGGGGACGGCCGCCTCAAGCCCTACGTCATGGACTTCGGGCTGGCGCGCGACCGGACGGAGCAGGGCCTCACTGCCACCGGCGCGGTGCTCGGCACGCCGCACTACATGGCCCCGGAGCAGGCCCGAGGAGAGGTGTCCCGGCTGGACCGGCGCGCGGATGTCTACAGCCTGGGCGCCACGCTCTACACGGCGCTGACGGGGCAGCCGCCCATTCCGGGCGACAACGGGCTGGAGGTGCTCAGCAACATCGCCACCGTCGAGCCCCGCCCGCCGCGCGCGCTCAACCCGGCCCTGCCCGTGGACCTGGAGGCCATCGTCCTCAAGTGCCTGGAGAAGGACCGCGCCGCCCGCTACGACTCCGCGCGAGCCCTGGGCGAGGACCTGGACCGGTTCCTCGCGGGCGAACCCGTGCGCGCGCGCGCCACCGGCCCGGGCTACCGGCTGCGCAAGGCGCTGCGCAAGCACCTCGTCGTGGTGGGCGTGGCCTCCGCGGCGCTGCTCACCGTGGCGCTCGCCGCCGCCCAGGTCGCCCTCACCCGCCAGGAGGCCCTCCGGCGCGAGCACCTCTCACGCCGGTTCACCGAGCGCGTCGAGCGCATCGAGGCCCTGGCCCGCTACTCCGGCCTCTCGCAGCTCCACGACATCCGCGCCGACCGCGAGGCCCTCCGCGGCCACATGCAAGCGCTGGAGGCGGAGATTCACGAAGCCGGCGCGCTGGCCGTGGGTCCGGGCCACTACGCCCTGGGACGCGGCGCGCTGGTGCTCGGCGACGTGGCCCAGGCCCGCGAGCACCTGGAGGCCGCCTGGAGCCAGGGCGTCCGCGAGCCCCGCGTCGCCTGGGCCCTGGCCCTGGTGATGGGGCACCTGTACCAGGAGCAGCTCCTGGAGGCCGAACGCCTGCGCGTCCCGGAGCAACGCGAGTCGCGCAAGCAGGACATCCAGCGGAAATACCGCGCGCCCGCGCTGGAGTGGCTGCGCCAGAGCCACGGCGCCGACGTGCCCTCCCCCGAGTACGTCGCCGCGCTGCTGGCCTTCTATGAGGACCGGCTGGACGAGGCCCTCACCCAGCTCGACGCGATGAAGGACCGCCTCCCCTGGTTCCATGAGGCCCCGCTGCTCCGGGGCGACATCCTCCAGGCCCGCGCCACCCGGCGATGGAACCAGGGGGACCGGGAGGGCGCGCTGGCCGACTTCGAGGCCGGCCGCCGCGCCTACGCCGCCGCCGCCGCCACGGGAGAGAGCGTGCCCGAGGTCCATCGCTCGCTGGCGCGGCTCGAGTACACCGCGATGGTGATGGAGCTCTACAGCCGGGGGGAGGTCCTCCCGGCATTCACGCGCGGGCTGGAGGCCGTCACCCGCGCGCTCCAGGCGGACCCGGACTTCGGGCTGGCGCGCGTCCTGGAGGCGCGCTTCCACAACCGGCTGGCGGAGCACCGCATGAGCCGGGGCGGTGATGTGGAGGCGTCGCTCGACAAGGCGCTCACGGCCGCGCGCGCCGCCATGCAGCAGGTGCCCGAGCCACCCCGCGCGCGCATGGAGCAGGTCCAGAGCCTCTGGCGTCGCGCCCGCGCCCTCCAGGCCCGGAGCCTGGACCCCAGCGCCCCACTCCGACAGGCCAGGGCGTTGCTGGAGAGCATCCCCGAGAAGGACCAGGACTACGAGTTCCACGCCACCCGGGGCCTCGTCTTCAAAATCCAGGCGGACTACGACGACGAGAAGGGCGAGGACTCGCGCGGCCACCGCGCGGAGGCCATCACGGCCTATCGCGAGGCCATCCGGCTGGACGAGCGGCTGCCGGACGCGTGGATCAACCTGGGCATCGCCTACCTCACCCGTGCCACGCGGCCACGCGCCGAAGCGCCCCTGGAAGACCTGGAGCAGGCCCGCGTCGCGCTGGACACCTCGCGCAAGCTCAACCCGCGCAACTACGTGCCCTACTTCCTGGGCGGCACGCTGCACCTGGAGCTCGCCCAGCGGCGCAGGAATCAGGGAGGAGCCGAGGGGCCCGACCTCGCCACCGCGCTGGCGTTCTTCGACGGCGGCCTGCGCATCAACGCCCGCATCGCCCAGCTCCACAACGGCCGCAGCGCGGTCCTCCTGGAGCAGGCGCGAGCGGCGTGGGACTCCGGCGGCGCGCCCCTGCCCCTCCTGGAGCTGGCCGTGCAGGCCGCGCGGCAGGCCATCCAAGTGGCGCCCCAGCAGGGCTTCGGCCACCACAACGTCGGTGAGGCGCACGCCGAGCGCGCCACGTACCTCGCGCGCTCTGGCGAGGACCCACGTCCCGACCTCCAGGCGGCCGAGGCGGCCTACCAGCAGGCCAGCGCGCTGATTCCAGGCGGCGCGCACTATCCGGCCAGCCTGGCCCGCGTCCATGTCCGGCGAGCGGCCTACGCGCTGGAGCACGCGGGCGAGCCACGCGCGAGCCTCGACCGGGCCGAGGCCGCCCTGCGCCAGGCCTTCGAGCGCGGCCCCCGGGAGCCCCTTGCGTGGCTCGTCCAGGGCGAAGCGCGTGGGCTGCGGGCCCGCTGGCTCGCACGCCAGCAGCGCGCACGCGCCGAGGACTTCGAGGAGGCCACACGCTCTTTCGAGAAGGCGCTCGAATTGGAGCCCCAGCGCCTGGACTACCGCGTCGCCTTCGGCCACTTCTGCCGCGAATGGGCCGCGTGGCGGAGGACAGCGGGACTGGAGCCCCGCCCCGCCCTGGAGCGGGGCCTCACGCTGGCGGACGAGGTCCTGGCCGCGCGCCCTCGCTGGGAGGACGCGCTGCGCCTGCGCACCCGCCTGCGTGACGCGGCTGGGAGCCTGGAGACCTCGGGCGGCCCCTCAGCTCACTGACACACCTTGCCGCCCGGGCCAGGGTCTGTCCCCACCTCCAGCGTCCCGGTCCGCGAGTCATCCGGCAGCTCGGGGCACCCCTCCACGGCGGTCACGGTGTACGTGCCCACGACGATGAGGGGCATGTCCTCCTCCTTCTCGGGGAGCAGCGACAGGGGCGGTTCTATCTCGGGTCCATCCACCTTGATGACCACCTCCGTCTGACAGGTATTGAGGAACCGCACGGTGCCTCCCTTTGAGAGGCAGTGGTCCGGGGTGAAGTGGAGTCCGTGGGCATCGACCTGGACCTTCACTTCGCGATGAAAACAATCGCAGGAAGCGGACTCCGGCAGCGTCTCCTGCGCGGCCTCGGAGGTGTCGCCGACCATGAGCCCCGCGAACGGAAGCCCTAGCACCAGGCCCGGCACCATGACGCGGGTCAGGACATGCCGCATTCGACTGCGCACCACCTCACTTGGATTCATCACAGGGCTCCCAGGTAGACCTCATGCACAGCGAGCCTAAACGAGTCCAAGCTCCTTCACGCGCCGCCCCAACGCTCGCTTCGACACCTGGAGGCGCCGGGTCATCGCATCGAGGTCACCCTTGCAATCGTGGAAGCAGCGGGTGATTTCCTCGGCGCTCAACGCTCCAGCGGTCCGCAGGGTCGGGCTTTTCTCTATCAAGTCATAGATGGAGGAGCGGTGGATGCCGAGCTGATCGGCCGCGGCCTGGAAGTCCCAATCATTGTCACGGAGGGCGGTCAGCAGCTCCGCCTCGAGAATCTCGGAGGGCTTGCGGCGGGAAGTGGCCCGGGGGTGCGCGGGAGCTGGAGCGCTGGCGGGCCGTCCCGGAGGTGCCACCTTCGCCAGGGCCAGCACCTGTTCGAGCTCCGCGTCGAGCCGCAGGCACGGCTGGCCACGGTTGCCGATGACGAGCTGCCGCACCACGTTGCGCTGCTCGCGGATGTTCCCCGGCCACGGGTGGCCCATCAGCCGCGCGGCCAGCGCCGGCGGAAGCCAGGGCTCCACGTGAGGCTCCGGGGGCTCCAGGCGCCACGCCTCCGCCAGCGCCTCCAACTCCGCGCGAGCGAAGTGGCGGAACAACAGCCCGATGTCCTCGCGCCGCTCCCGCAGCGGCGGCACGCGGATGGAGTAGCCGGCCAGCCGGTGCAGCAGCGGCGCCTTGAAGCGCCCCGCCTGAATCTGTTCCTCCAGGTGCGCATCCGTCGCGGCGACGAGCCGCACGTCCACGGTGATGGGCGCGCGGTCGCCCACCGCGTAGAGCTGCCCCGTCTCCAGGACGCGGAGCAGCATCACCTGGACCTCGGGAGGCGCCTCGCCTACCTCATCCAGGAACAGCGTCCCCTCATGGGCGGCCTGAAAGAAGCCGGGCTGGTCTCTCACCGCGCCGGTGAAAGCCCCCTTGCGCGCGCCAAACAGCTCCGCGGCCGCCAGCTCGCGAGGAATGGCGCCCAGATTCACGCTGACGAAGGGCTTGTCCCTGCGCGTACCTTGCTGGTGGATGGCCCGGGCAATCAGCTCCTTGCCGGAGCCCGTCTCGCCGCGAACGAGCACCGGCACGCAGAGGTCCGCCACCTGGGTGATGTGCTGGCGCACGCGCTGGAGCCCCATGCTGCCGCCCACCATGTCCAGCGCGTCCTCGTCCTCCCGCGCCGTGGGGTCCGCCAGGTGCAGCACCAGCAGCACGCGCCCGGCCAGCTCCAGCGCTACCCCCACGGCCACCTCCGCCGACGACAGCTCCCTCGGCTCGCGCAGCACCTCGCCGCCAATGACCACGCGACTCCCTTCGCTCGGCTCCAGCCGGATGCCCCCCTCCGCGCCCGGCGCGAAGGTGAGCGGCTTGCGGCTCAGGTAGGGGTCGGCCAGGTGCAGGCCCAGCGCGCCTCCGGGCCGCATGAAGTCCGGCGCGTTGCGGGGCAGGCGCACCTGGCGGCCCGCCATCAGCGCATCCAACAACAGCCGCTCACCCACGCGGCGCATCTGCGGGTGCGAGGCGACGGTCAGCGCGGGGACGAGCCGCGAGCCCTCCGTGGAGAGCGGGCGTTGGGAGGCATCGGCCGTGGAGTGGTCCCACGCCGGGGGACGGGGCTGGGAAGGCACGTCCCGGAGCAAAGCAGACTTCATGCCCCCGTGGGCGCCTGGCCACGCGGGAAGGTGGATGTCCAGGGCACCAGACGGGCGCCGGTCCAGGTTGCCGTGGGTGTTCATCCCATGCCCGCTGCGTTAGCGTGGAGCCCCATGCGAAACGAGGAATCCGTCTCGGGGGCCGATGAAACGCGGCAAGTGCGCACCGTAGAGGAACAGGCCGGCACCGCGTCCCCCAGGCTCGCCCTGAGGGACCTCCTCATGTCCGTGCTGGCGCTGGCCAGCCTCGTCCCCATCCCTCTATGTGGAGATGTCGGGGCTGCGCTGGCCGGAGCCGCGCTTTCAGGTGCTCGCGGCCATTGACCTGGGCTTCATCTGCATCTTCCTGGGGGACTTCCTCTGGGGCCTTTTCCGGGCGGAAAACCGGACCGCGTTCCTGCGCAGCCGCTGGTTCGAGCTGCTCGGCCTGGTGCCCTTGTACGCGGAGGCGTTCAGCCTGCTCCGCGTCACCCAGTTGCTACGACTGGCGCGCGTGTTGCGGTTGCTGCGAGTGGTGTCCTCATACCGCCGCATCCGCTCGATCGCCGTGCTGGACGCGCTCCTCAACCGCTACAAGCTGGGACACACGATCCTCATCGCCTCGGCGGTGGTGCTGGGCATGGGCACCGTCGTGTGGATGCTGGAGCGGGACACCAACCCCGCGTTGTCGACGTTCCAGGATGCGATCTGGTGGGCCATCGTCACCGCGACCACCGTGGGATACGGTGACATCACCCCGCAGACGGGGCTGGCGCGCGTCTGCGCCACGGTGCTGATGCTGATGGGCATTGGCCTCATCGGCATGGTGGCGTCCAGCCTGAGCAATGCCCTCCTCGCGGCGGACAACGAGACGGCCGAGCTCTCCGCGCCGAGCCTGGCGTCCGAGTTGGAGCGGCTGACCGCGCTCCGGGAGCGCGGCCATCTCACGGAGCAGGAGTTCACCGCCGCCAAGCGCAAGCTGCTCACCTGAAGCGAGCGCGTGACACATCCCTGGGCTCGAGGAAGGAGCCCCAGCCCCCAAGAAAGTCCGAGCGGACGAGGCGAAGTGGGCGAGGTCATTCGTGGACGGAGACTCGGACTCCATGAAGAGCTCCCAGAACACGCTCGACGCCACCGTGAACGGGACCGAGCCTTAGAAGCCGAAGCCGCTCGAACGCGCCGCGGTGTACGCCAGCGCGCCCTGGTAGGGGTGCCCGAGCGTCGTCCCACACCCAGCCATCGGTGACGTTGCGACGCATGGTCTCCAACGAGATGTCCGCGTAGGGCTTGCCGAGGAGCTTCGCCGTCCCCCAGAAGATGCCGTGGAAGGCGCTCATCTCCACGATGGGCACGAGGAAGCTGCGCCCACCTCCGTCCGGCGCGCTCCAGATGGCGCGGCGAGGCGGGTGCACGAGCTCCGGAACGAGGAGCCGGGGCTCCGCGGGAACGGCCTCGACGCACTCCTCGGACGCCAGGGGGGCGTCCGCGGGCGCCGCGCCTGCATCGCCTCCTGAGACGAGCCCGAGCACGAAGAGGAGACCTGCGACGCGTTGCACGGAGAACGGCTTCATGGCGTGCATCGGGCGCTAATGGTCCCCGGGAGCGAGTGCACGCACCAGCCGCCGAGTCACTGTCCCTGTGACATGCTGTGAACTCCACTTGACGCGTGGCTCCACCAGGCCCTGCGAGGAGGTTCCATGGAGCGTCGCCCCCTGGGAAGGACGGGACTGCAAGTGTCCGTGCTCGGCTTTGGTGCCGGACACGTGGGGGGGCCGGCGCTCGCGGAAGCGGAGGCCGCCGCGCTGCTGCACGGCGTCCTGGATGCGGGCATCAACCTCATCGACACGGCGCCCGGCTATGGGGCGTCGGAAGAGCGCATCGGCCGGCACTTGCGGGGGCGCCGCTCCGAGTTCGTCCTCTCCACCAAGTGCGGCTACGGCGTGCCAGGCGTGGAGGACTGGACGCCCGAGTGCATCACCCGTGGCGTGGACCAGGCCCTCATGCGCTTGCGCACCGACGTGCTTGACGTGGTGCATTTCCACTCGTGCCCGCTGGAGGTGCTCCAGCGCCCCGGGCTCGTGGAAGCGCTGGTCCGTGCAGTCGAAGCGGGCAAGGTTCGCGCCGCGGCCTACTCCGGTGACAACGCCGCGCTGGAGTACGCGCTCGAGACGGGTGCCTTCGCCGTGGTCCAGACGTCCGTCAACCTGTTCGACCAGCGCGCCATCGAACGGGGCGTCGCGTGGGCACGAGCGCGGGGCATGGGGGTCATCGCAAAGCGTCCTCTGGGGAATGCGCCCTGGCGCTTCGCGGAGCGTCCCAGCGCGCATGACCTCGGTGAGTACTGGCACCGGATGCGGACGTTGGCGCTCGACTCGCGCGGCCTGGACTGGAGCGATGTGGCCTTGCGCTTCGCCGCACACGTCCCTGGCGTCTCCACCTGCATCGTGGGCACCGGGCGGCTGGAGCATCTGCGGCGGAACATCCAGGCGCTGGAGGAGGGCCCTCTGCCCTCCGACTTCGTGGAGGCCCTCCGCGACGCGTTCCGTCGGTGTGGTGCGGGTTGGGATGGGCTGATTTGAGGCTGCACGCCAGCGGTGCCCCACGGAGGGGACGGCTCGATGCAGCCTTTCATGTGTTCCGGGGTGTCCGCCCATCCAGAAGAAGGCCGGGCCCCCTCGCATCTCCGCGAGGAACCCGTGACAATCCACGAAATGAACCTGCGACTCTCGATACGCTCCCTGTTGATACTCTCCCTCGCAGTCGCTCCCGCACTTTCTGGCTGTGGTCCCGATGACGTCGTTCCGACGCCGGACGCGGGCCTTCAGTCCGACGCGGGCACCGAGCCTGACGCGGGCACCGAGCCTGACGCGGGCACCGAGCCTGACGCGGGCACCGAGCCCGACTCGGGCACTGAGCCCGACGCAGGCACCGAGCCCGACTCGGGCACTGAGCCCGACGCGGGCACCGAGCCTGACGCGGGCACCGAGCCTGACGCGGGCACCGAGCCTGACGCGGGCACTGAGCCTGACGCGGGCACTGAGCCTGACGCGGGCACTGAGCCCGACGCAGGCACCGAGCCTGACGCGGGCACTGAGCCCGACGCAGGCACCGAGCCCGACGCGGGCACTGAGCCCGACGCAGGCACCGAGCCTGACGCGGGCACTGACCCGGACGCGGGCACTGAGCCCGACGCAGGCACCGAGCCTGACGCGGGCACTGACCCGGACGGGGGTACCGAGCCGGATCCATTCTCCGTCTGCGAGGGCGAGTGCCAGGAGACCGCAATCACGATTCAAATGGGCGGAAACCAGCGCGACTTGACCAGCGCCTACTTCGGCTACGAAGAGCCGGAGAACTCTGAGGATCCGTGGGAGCTGTGGATCGAGCTCAACAACGGCGCGCCGGGTGAGTGCCCTACCGAGATTTCGCCGCTCCCACCGCAGCTTGTCAATGTCTACTCAGTAAGGGTGCCGGTGGACGCAACGCCGCAGGTGGGCTCCGCGCCAGGCGAGCCGCGAGCGACGCTCGTCGACTTCGAGGGCGTGCTAACGACGGCGTACTTTCTGCACAGCACGAGCCTCACATTCACGCCCGTGGCGGCCTCGCTCTGCCCTACCTGCGTCCTGGACGGCACCCCTCCCGAGTCGCACTTCGTGGCCTTCGACGTGAACGGCATCTACGAGAATGGCGCCCTCACCGGTCACGGGTACGCCACCTACTGCCCCACGCTCGACTCCTTCAAGCGCAGGAAGTGACCGCGGTCCGGCTCTCCTGACGGTGAGCCGGACCTGCCCGGGCCCCTGACACGGGGGCCTGGGCGCACCGGTCGGAAGTCCATCCGCGATGGGTGGAGCGCTCGCCACAGCACGAGGAGCACCGCATGCCGCCGGTTCCGGGGGCGGAGCAAGCCCCCGTGGTACAGCCGGAACTCCCGCTGCTGTAGCAAGACGATGCGTCCGCGATGTACCGGATTGTCCCCACGCCCGGAGCCACTCCGGGGAGCCCGCTTTGAAGGCGCCCGGGCGCGGCATGTCCTGTCGGTAGGCCCTCAGCCCCAGCGGTCTTGCTGGAGCTCCTGAAGGCGAGCCTTGATCTTCGCCTCACGTTGACCATCCGTCCTCGCCATGGACAGGTGGCGCATCGTGACCTGCTTCGCCACCTTGTCGAGTTCGTCCGCGGGCAGCTTCGGGTTGTCGCGAATGAACGACTCCATCTCGCTCATGATTCTCTGTTCGAGCTTTGCGATGCCGGGCTTGTTGATGCCAGTCACGTATCCGGACTGGATGAAGGACTCCATGAGGCTGGCCGCCGTCACCTTCCAATCCGGGGCCGCGGCAGTCGCCTTCGTCGAGTTCGACGTGGCACTCTTTGCAGAGGAGGATGAGCCCATGCCCAGCAGACTTCGCACGGCATGAAAGACAGGCTGTCGGGTCGTGATAGCCACGGCGCACCCCAATGCATACGAGTTGGAGGAACTCTAGGGCAGACATTCGGCGGGAGGACTCGCGGGAACCCCATACACCGCCTGACATTGTGAAATCCCAAACGCTGTCTGACCCAGCCCGCAGGGCACTATCTGAAAGCGCACGGCGCGGCGGACTACACCGCGCCGCGTGCAGGTCCTTGATTTCCCAAGAGCCAGTGTGCGCCAACGGCCCAGCCAGGGAACACCCGGCCAGGCATTGGCGAAACCTGCTCGTCGATCGCCGCGAGACGCCGCGTGAGCGCCGGTGTGAACGGCTCCGCGATGCGGGTCCAGGTGCTGCTGAGCCCAATGTCCGCAGGCCTCCTGCTCCGACTTGGAGCGCAGCGAGAGGAAGAACACCATCTGCCGCCATGCATAGGCGGCGTTCTTCACGTTGCGGAGCCGGTGCTGGTATCGCGAGACATCGCGCAGGAGCAACCGGAACACGCGCTCGAAGCACCGGCGGGCCAGTTCGGGCAACCGCGGGCGCAGCGTTCGCGTGAGACCCAGCGCATCGAACAGGACGGCGAGGTTGTGCGTGGTCAGGATTTTCGCCTGCTCGATAATCATCCCGTTGCCGCTGTCCCGTGAGCCTGATGCCCCTCGGCTTGGGCACGTGCCAGGCAGCGTTGGGCGAAATGGCTGCCTTGAACGAAAGCCGCGGCACGCCGCGCCGCCTCGTCGAACTTCGGCGAGAACGCGTTCATGAAGATGTCCGCCGCCAGCTCCTGATGTCCAGGGGCAGGTGGACTCGCTTGAGTTGCTTCGTGGTTTTCGCCACGGACTGGAGATGGACGTGGAGCCCGTCTTCGGGGGAGGACGCGTGTAGGGGACCGGGTAGCACCGCAGTCAGGAGAAGAAGGGCGCCAGCTCCTCAATCATCGTGCGTGCCTGCTCGGCGGCGCCGTGGCGCGGCAGTCATGCGGCGACCAGGAGGACACCTTCCTCGGGGACGTCGACGCGGTAGGCTCCGGTGACCAGCATGTCCCCGAGCAACGTCAGTCCCTCGTCACTGAGGAAGTACGCGTTGAGTGCCGCGCGCGGGTTGTGGCTGGCGCTGAGGCCAAGCTCCTTCAACCACGCTTGCTCATGCCCCGCGGTCGGGCGAATGCCTTCTCTGGGCGAAGGCTGCCCGTCGCTTCCGGTACACGGAGGGCACCGGAGGAAACAGGAGGCGAAGAAAAAGCCCAGCATCCGCTCCGGAACGCTGAGCTGCTGAGTGTGGAGGCGGCGGGAATCGAACCCGCCGCTCCGCGAGGCCTGTCAGGCCCTGTGGAAGGCCTTGGCGAAGAAGTTTTCGACGCGCGACTTCTCCGGCGCGATGGCGTTCGCGGGCGAGGCCACGCTCGTGGCGCCAGCGAGCGCGGGGCGCAGACCCGCCGCGATGCCCGGCTGCATGTGGTGACGCAGGTCGAGCGCCACGTCGGCCTTCACGTGCGTGCCCAGGCCCGCGGCGGCGTTGACGTCCGCGGAGTGCTTGAGGAAGCCATTCTCCAGGCCGAGCTTGCCGCCCGCCTGGGCCGCCGCGCCCGCCACCACGCCCCCGGTGACCGAGCCGTGCAGCCGGCCCACGTGCCCCCCCGCGGTGCCGTACGCGCCCGCCGTGGCGGACGCGCCCACCTGCCCTGAGAGCAACGCCGTGCCCGTCTTCGGGTCCAGGCTGGCCACGCCCTCGGCGTAGGCGGAGGCAGAGGCCTTGGCCTCACCCTTCACGTACCCGCCCACGTGCCGGTTGAAGTCGTGGCTCGCGCTCGCCGTGACGCCCACGCCCGTCTCCGCCTTCGCCGTCAACGCGGCCGTGTAGGCGTGCTCGTTCCTGTCGAGCGACACACCCGCCTGGGCCTGCCCCTTGAAAGAGTTGGCCTCGGCGGAGACCTGGCCGCTGGTCACGCCCAGCCGGCCCGCGTGCGTCTTCTGCATTTCGTAGCCGGCGTACGGCCCACGCAGCTCGGCCTGGGCCGAGTAGTGGCGCACGCCACCGCCGCTGTAGCTCGCGGTGGAGGCCTGCATCGAGCCCACGTTGCCGCTCACCGTGCCGCCGAAGGTGTCCTTCTGGAAGGGGCTGCCCGGCTTGTCGACGAACATCGTCTGCTTCGCGGCCGCGGGCGCCGTGAGCCTGTTGTCCCCACCGCTCACCATCACGTCCGACGCCCGGCCCGTGCTCAGCTCCCAGGGGCTGTAGGAAGGCGCCCCCTCGGGCATGCCCGGGTGCTTCAGGGGCTTGGGCTCCGTGGCCGCCGGCGCATTCGCGCCAGGCAGGGTCCCCGTGGGCCTGGTGGCCGTCGCGGCGGGAGGAGTCGCCGTGGGCCGGTTGGTCGTCGCCGTGGGCGTCGAGGTGGGGAACGTGGAAGCGCGCGCCGGCAGCGTGGACTGGGGCGGCTTGGAGGAAGGGAACGTCGCGGAGCGGGGCGGGGTCGAACCGATGCGGCGGGCCATGGGAGACTCCTCGGGAGGTCGGTGAAGGGGTCAGGACTGCGATGACCTGCCCCACTGCAGCCGACATGCCACGCCCATGTCGAACGATATGGCCAATGCGCCCCTGTGGTTTCAAGGAGTTGGGAGGAGGGGCCTCGCGAGTGGTGCACGGCCCCTGGTGACGGCAGACACCAGGGACCGGACGGCGGTCATCAGACCTCGGGGACGACGCGCGTGCGCCCACCACGCCTCCGTTCAGCGCCGGGGCGTGCGCGACTTCTCGCTGCTCGCGCGGCGCGCCCGGACAGGCGGCGCGGGCGCTTCTGGCTCGCTGTCGGGCAGCGCGTTGAGTTCCCCGTTGAACGACTCCCGGTAGTCCGTGGCCCAGAACAGGGAGGCGAAGACGGGAAAGACGAACAGGCCCCCGGCGATGCCGCCCGAGGGGCGCGCCCCGCGAGCGAGCGCCTTCAGCCGTTCAGCACCACGGCCAACCCGTGGGAGAAGGGCTGGGCGGAGGCGAAGCGAGGAGGGATTGCCCAGCTTCCGTCCGAGCGCACGTAGCCGAACAGGTCATCCTGCTTCACGACCGCCAGCCCTTCCGAAAACGTACCTATGACCGCCTGGAAGCGGGGCTCGATGACCACGGCCCCCGTCCGGTCGATGAAGCCATAGCGGCCCTTCACCTTCACGGGCGCCAATCCCTCGCGGAACACGCACTCCGACAGGTACGTGTCGCCCCAAGGCGACAACGTGGGCTCCAGCACCCAGGCGCCGGACTCGTCCACGAAGCCGAATTTCCCACTCTCCACGACCAGCGCCAGCCCGTCCGAGAAGCGCCCCATCGTCTTGAAGCCAAAGCTGACGAGGCACTCGCCCTTGGGGTCGATGAGCCGGCTCTGCTCCGTCTTGGGACGGTCCTTCAAGACGACGTGCGCCTTGCCATTGACGAACTCCCGGGCAAGCCCTCCGGCGAACCCGTCCAGCACCACCTCGCCCTTCCGGTTGATGTACGCATCGGAGCCCTTCGCCCCCGTACGCATCACCGGCGCGAGCCCCGCGCCGAAGCGCCCCACATTCACATACGTCGCCCCGGCGACGACGTACTTCGTGAAGTTCGCCTTGAAGGCCACGGGCAACACGAGCTCGCCTGTTTCGTCGATGAAGCCCTCGTCCGTCAGGGCCAGCCCATCACAGAAGCCGGTGAAGGCGCGCTTCACCTGCAGCTTGGGCTGCCCCTTCACGTTGATGAAGACCCAGCCCTTCTCGGCCGGCATGCGGGCCCAGCCCTCGTTGAAGCTGAAGGGCGTGCCATGGGGGCTGGGAATGACCAACTCCCCCTTCGTATCAATGAAGCCGTAGCGCGTGGCGGGCATGGCGCGGACCCTAACGACCGCGGCCGCGACCGTCTACACACATGGCCGCATGTACGAGTGGCGGCAGCGAGTGGGGCCGGACATCCCCGTTTGTCCGTACGCCGCTGGCGACCGGCACGCGCGCCTGCGGCCTGGTACGAAGTGCGGTGCCTGCCTGGCGTGCATCCCGCCGGCGCGGCGAGGATGCGCGGCATGGGTGATTTCTACGCGGACGTCCTGGACCACGTCGGACGCCCACCCCGAGAGTTCGGCTCCGTCCACCTGCACGTGGAGCCCGTGATTCGCAATCCGCTCGGGCAGGCCACCGCCGTCGTGTGGCTCCAGGCCGCCTTCGAGCCCCCCGCCGCCACCCCGTCGTCCGTGCTGATGATGGGCCGGCAGAAGCAGGGCTCCGAGCACCGGATGCTGGGCCAGTTCCCGCTGCCACCTCTCGAGGGAGGCCGCGTGGTGCGGTGTCGGCTTCCGCTCGAGCTGCCCCCGGATTTCGATGAGGTCCACTTCCAGGTGGCGTCGAGTCTTCACCCCAATGCCGGGCGCGTGCGGCCCGCGTGGAAGCGCTTCGACACCCTGGAGATTCCGAAGGAGAGCGACATGAAGGCGGTGTCGAGCGAGGTCTCCATGGGAGCCGACCTCGGGGAATCGCTGCTCGACACCGTGCCTGTCATGGCGCCGCAGGTCCTGAAACCTCTTCGGACCTGCTACGCCTGCGGCTTCGATGGCCCGCGAGAGGAGTATGAGCGCGCCACGATGTGTCCCCGGTGTGACGCGGCGTGGATGTAGGCACGTCAGGGGAACCCGCTGGCGCTTGGAGATGCTGAGCCACTCAGTCGGACCGTTCGTCGCGGGGCTCACGGCCGTGGGGGGGCCATTCCCCATACCGGCGATGGGGCCTCCCCGGTTGAGGTAGAACGGGCGCATGCTCCACTCGCGTCGTCTCGTCCTGGCCCTCGGGTCCGTTGTCGCGGTCGTCACCGCCTGCAGTTCGTCGGATCCAGTCCCGGACCGTCCGAACATCCTGCGCTTTGAAGCAGCCCCCGCGACCATCGCTCCGGGAGTGCCCGCCGAGCTGTCCTGGGAAGTCACCGGCGCGAAGGACCTCTCCATCGATTATGGCGTGGGTGAGGTGAGCGGGAGCTCGGTGCAGGTCCGCCCGACAGCGACGACGACGTACACACTCACGGCGACCAACGAGAGCGGCAGCACCACCGCGAGCACCACGGTCGCCGTGAGCACGTCCGATGGGACGAACCTCTCCGGGAGCCTCACGACGCGCACCCTGACGCGCGCGGGCTCGCCGTATCAGGTGACCGGTGACCTGACGGTGCCCGCGGGGAGCCGGCTCACCATCGAGCCCGGCGTCCAGCTCATTTTCATGGGACACCACAAGCTCGCCGTGCATGGGCGAATCACCGCGCAGGGCACGTCGGACAGCCCCATTGTCTTCACCGCCAGCAATCCCTCCCAGGGCTGGGCCGGACTGCGGCTGGCGGCGACTTCGGACGCCGGGGAGGACTACCTCGAACACTGCATCTTGGAGTACGGCAACAAGGTCGACGGCGAGAACGGCGCGGGCGCGGAGGGCTCTTATTCCGAGAACGCCGGTGGCGCGCTTTGGATTGGCTCACGCGCGAACGTGAACCTGAACCACAACGAGTTCCGCTTCAACAAGGCGCCCGCGTTCGGCGGCGCGCTGATGCTGATTGCGCCGACCAGCTCGGGGGTCGCCACCGGGAACATCTTCCACGGAAACGAGTGCACCGGTCCGCGAACCCAGTTCGGAGGCGTGGGCGGGGCGGTCAACACCGCGCACCTCCCGGCCAGCAACCAATGGACGTTCCGCGGCGGAGAGTTCCGCAACAACAGGGCACCGGAGGGCGGAGCGCTCTACTTCTTCGACAGCAACGTGGTCCTCGACGGGATTGCGCTGTCTGGGAACACCCCCCAGAACTGGGCGACGCCGGAGCCACACCGGCTGACGGTCATCAACACGCCGAGGTAGCTGGGGCTCGCGCCACGTCGCCTCGATGCCGGCATCGCCGTGCCCCACCCCATCGTCGATGTTGAGCAAACCCGCGCCTGCTGACATCCTGACACACGTGAGCAAAGACTCAGCCAAGGCCACCGCATTTCTCATCCGCGCGTTCTGCGCGCCCACACAGGACGCGGAAGCCACCCGATTCGTCCGTGCCTTCGGGCAAGCGCGCTATCTCACGCGGCTGGAGACGGACCCCTCCGTCGATGCGGCCTACGGAAGCACCGCGAGCCGATTTCGCAGCCGGTGGAGGACCCGCGTCCGTCGCGACGCGCGCTTCATCGCGGCCCTGGGCAATGCGCCCATGCCGGACGTCACTCGCGAGGACTCGAAGCGCGTCGCCACGGTGGTGAACGTGCTCAGGTCGCTAGAGAGCCCCGCCAGCAGGGCGCAACTCAGAGACCATTTGAGGGGAAAGCGCCCGTGCGCGACCGCTGGATTCGGGGTCCTTTCGGACTGGAGCGGCCCCCGCGTCGAGTACGCGCTGGACGTCCTGTGGCAAGCGGCCATCACCACGGCCCCACGGCGACCGGGCCTCAACATCGACGACCTTCCCGCCAACGAAAAGCAGGTCCTCGACGATGCGTCCGCCGCCTGGCTGCGCGCGGGAAGCAAGGCCTCGGCGGCTCCCGCGGGAGCCAGGCCCAAGCCGCGCGCTCAGCCCCCGGAGTTCTCCATTCCGCGTTGGAAGGAGAACATCCGAAGCATCGACAACCGCGCCTTCGCTGAGGCCTGGCTCGACGCCGCGAGGCACAATCGCAGCGCATCGACGCCGATGGGCATCGCACATGCATTGTCCGCGGTGGCCCCTCATGCGGTTCCGCCGGTCGCGCTGCTCAAGCGCAGGGGCAAGCTCGTTGAACCGCACGGCATCCTGAGGCACGTCGTCCTGCATCCCGACAGCCGCTGCCGGAGAATCGTCTTCGCGGCCCTGGGCTCCTTCAAGAACACGCCCTTTCTCCCGCACTTCAAACGCGTCCTCGAGGACGGCACGGGCGAGGACCGCGTCGTGGCCTTGGCCGGTGCCCTGTTGGTCAGGCCCGCGGACAAGCGCGGCGAAAAGAGCCTCTCGACGTGGCTGAAGGACGCGGACCCTGCCCTTCTTGCAAAGGCGCACGCCTTCCTTCGGCGTCATCACCTGGCCTGAGCCATCAGCGCCAAAGGCTGTCGCCGCCCCTCTCGTCACGAAGAGATGAGCGACCCCTCCTGCGCGGCGGCATACAGCGCGTCCACGTCCAGCACCTCGTCCAGCGGAATGCTCACATCATCGTCGTCCTCGTCCTCCAGCTCGACTTCGAGCAACACCGAGGCCGGGAGCAACCGCTTCAATCCCACGAGCTGCGCGGGCGTGACTTCCTCTTCCACCACGAGTCCGTCCACGGACTTCACGTCGAGCGAGCGCCCGAGCTGAAGGACCGTCAACGGAGCCCGGAGCCCTCCGCGTACCACGAGCGGCTCCGGGTCATTGTTGGCGAAGACAAGCTGGGACGCCTCGAGTGCACCACGCACACGGAGCACCCCCTGGACATTCGCGACCTGGCAGCGGAGCGAGCCGGCAATGACCGCGGCGCTCCCTACGTCTCCGTCACCGAACTCGCCCCCTACCTCCACGTCCCCCGCGACAATGAGGATGCCGCGGTTCAGCACGTCCTTCTCCACCTGGAGCCCGCCCGGGACCAGACGCACCTCCCCCTCCCC
>NZ_JABXEO010000276.1:0-204 GCF_013372585.1 Myxococcus sp. AM010 | reverse complement strand
GCCACGGCGCCATCAGCGGGAGCGGCACTTGCTCCATCCCCCGCCCGAATCCCCAGTGGGGACGGGCGGTTAGGATGTGACCCCGACAGGAATCGAACCTGTGGCCTGCGGTTTAGGAAACCGCCGCCAGGGTGCGGCGCGGTTTCCCCGGCCTTCCCCTGGCGTGCCAAGTCTTTGACTTCATTCACGGTGCAGCCCTCCTGG
>NZ_JABXEO010000275.1:0-207 GCF_013372585.1 Myxococcus sp. AM010 | reverse complement strand
CGGAGCGGCTTGCCGAGGAGGCTCGGCTTGCCGAGGAGGCTCGGCTCGAAGCGGAGCGGCTTGCCGAGGAGGCTCGACTTGCGGAGGAGGCTCGGCTCGAAGCGGAGCGGCTTGCCGAGGAGGCTCGGCTTGCCGAGGAGGCTCGGCTCGAAGCGGAGCGGCTTGCCGAGGAGGCTCGACTTGCGGAGGAGGCTCGGCTCGAAGCGG
>NZ_JABXEO010000274.1:0-221 GCF_013372585.1 Myxococcus sp. AM010 | reverse complement strand
TGGTGAAGGAGTGGAGCGGGACGGCGTCGGCGTACCCACGCGATGCGAGCCTGAGCGTTCTCTTCGAGGAGCAAGCGCAGCGGACGCCGGACGCGGTGGCGGTGGAGTACGAGGACGAGCGGCTGACGTACGCGGAGTTGAACCGGCGTGCGAACCAGCTGGCGCACCACCTGAAGGGCATGGGAGTGGGGCCCGAGGTGCGGGTGGGCTTGTGCGTGGAG
>NZ_JABXEO010000273.1:0-239 GCF_013372585.1 Myxococcus sp. AM010 | reverse complement strand
GGCGCTACGGAAAGCCGCCCTGGGCCGTAAGAATTTTCTCTTCGTCGGCCACGAGGCCGCGGGAGAGAACCTCGCGAGCCTCTATGCACTGGTGGCTTCCTGCGAGGCCAACGGCGTCAACCCCGAGACGTATCTCGCGGACGTCCTGCTGCGCGTGCAGACACACCCCAACTCGCGCATCGGTGAGCTGCTACCCCACGAGTGGAAGCGGCGACGCGCCGCCGACCCTCCCGATTCGC
>NZ_JABXEO010000272.1:0-254 GCF_013372585.1 Myxococcus sp. AM010 | reverse complement strand
TCGCCTCGAAAGCCTCGGCGACACGGAACCACTCCTGCTTCTCCACCGGCTTCGACATGCGCGCCAGGGTCCACGGCGGCGGCGCGTCACTCAACGCCCCTCATCACGTCGTTGGCCGGACGCTTACCCCCCAGCAGCAATGGCGAGGGCAGGCCAGCCCCCAGGGCGAGCAGTGTCGCCTCGGATGAGCGCGCTGAGCTCGAGCGGCTGCGGCGCGAGGTGCGGGTGCTGCGCGAGGAGCGCGACATCCTAAA
>NZ_JABXEO010000027.1:0-84817 GCF_013372585.1 Myxococcus sp. AM010 | reverse complement strand
CTATTCGTCGGCAGCGTCAGATGTGTATAAAGAGACAGGTGTCCATCATCGTGGGCGGCGACGTGACCCTGGGCCACAACTACCAGACACACCACGACGCGGAGACCGCCAAGGGCCGCCCCCAGGACGCCCTGCTGGCCTACGGGTTCCAGGAGGTGAAGCCCCTGACGGACGCCGCCGACCTGTTCGTCGTCAACCTGGAGTGCCCCTTCACCGAGCGCGGCGAGAAGCTGCCGAAGAACTTCAACTTCCGCGCGAAGCCGGAGCTGGTGGGCATCCTCACCGCCGGCGGCGTGGACGTGGTGAGCCTGGCCAACAACCACCTGATGGACTACGGCGCCCAGGGCCTGCTCGACACGCTGGACACCCTGGACGCGGCGCACATCCCCTACTTCGGCGCGGGCCGGAACCTGGCGGAGGCCCGGCGCCCCGCAATCGTCACCGTGGGCGGCCAGCGGGTGGCGCTGCTGGGCTACTTCTTCCTGGGCACGCGCAACATCGAACCGCCTGGAGTCCTTGCGACGGAGACGACCCCTGGGGTCGCCGGCCACTTCTCCGACGAGGCCGTCATGACGCGGATGCTCCGCGAGGACATCGCCGCGGCCCGGGCCCAGGCGGACCTGGTCCTGCCCTACTTCCACTGGGGGCGCGAAGGCACCTACACCCCGGAGCCCTACCAGGTCCGGCTGGCCCACGCCGCCATCGACGCGGGCGCCGCGGGGGTGCTGGGCGCCCACCCCCACGTCCTTCAAGCCATGGAGCTGTACCAGGGCAGACCGGTCGTCTACTCACTGGGGAACTTCGTCTTCGGGGGGAACTGGAACCCTCGCGACAAGCGCGGCGCCCTGTGGAAGGGCCACTTCGGGCCCGACGGCGGCTACCTGTCCAGCGAGATTCTGCCCTTGAGGACCGACCGCTTCCCGGAGCTGCCCTTCCAGCCGGTGCCCGTCACGGGCGAGGCGGCGGAGGCGGTGCTGCGGCTGCTGGCGGAGTCTTCAGAAGGCGTGGAGCGGATGCTGCCCGAGCTGGAGCCGTGGGCCCGTCCGCCTCCCTCCCCCGAACTCCGAGGGAGGGAGTCGCCAACGCACTAGACCTTGTTGTTGGACTGGCCCTTCTTGGCGCGGCTGCGGCGGCGCTTCAGCTGGGCCTTCCGGCCCTTGGCACGGTTGGCGACCTTCTTCTTGGAACGATTTCCCTTCTGGGCGGGCATGTGGAAGGACTCCGTGTAGGTGATGTGAAACCGACCGCTGAGCGCGGTGAGGGCGGCCCTTTTTTCATGCTCCCGCCCAAGCGTCCAAGGAATTTCTTGACTCCGCCCGCCCTTGCCAGAGGCCGTGCAAAGGGGCAATACCCCCCGGAACGACGATGATTGACAAACTCGAAGACGTCGAGCGCCGGTTCGAACGACTGACGGCCGACCTGTCGAACCCCGACGTACTCGCCGACTCGGCGAGGCTCCAGAAGGTGTCCAAGGAGCGCGCGGGCCTGGAGAAGCTGGTCGAGGCCTTCCGGGCCTACCGCAAGGTGCTCGCCGACCTCAGCGAAGTCGAAGCCTGGCTCGGCAGCAGCGACGCCGACGAGAAGGCCTTTGCCCGCGAGTCCCTGCCCGGCCTGAAGGAGCAGCGCGACGAGATGGAGGCCAGCCTCAAGATCCTCCTCCTGCCCAAGGACCCGAATGACGAGAAGAACGTCATCCTGGAGATCCGCGCGGGCGCGGGCGGTGACGAGGCCGCGCTCTTCGCCGAGGAGGTCATGCAGATGTACCTCCGCTACGCGGAACGCCGGGGCTGGAAGGCGGACATCCTGGACATGAGCCCGGGCAACGCGGGCGGCGTGAAGGACGCCACGGTGACGCTGTCCGGCGACGCCGTCTTCAGCAACATGAAGTACGAGTCCGGCGTACACCGCGTGCAGCGGGTGCCGGCCACGGAGACGCAGGGCCGCATCCACACGTCCACGATTACGGTGTCGGTGATGCCGGAGGCGGAGGACGTGGACGTGCAGGTGAACCCGGCGGACATCGAGATGCAGGTGATGCGCTCCACGGGCTCGGGCGGCCAGAGCGTCAACACCACGGACTCCGCGGTGCGCCTCATCCACCACCCGACGGGCATCGTGGTGAAGTGCCAGCAGGAGAAGAGCCAGCTGAAGAACCGCACCATGGCCATGCGCATGCTGCGGGCGAAGCTCTACGAAATCGAGCAGGAGCGCATCCGCAACGAGCGAGACTCCGCGCGCCGCGCCCAGGTGGGCACCGGTGACCGCAGCGAGAAGATTCGCACCTACAACTTCCCGCAGGACCGGCTGACGGACCACCGCATTGGCCTCACCGTGCACAACCTGCCGGGAGTCATGGCCGGCAACGTGGACGACGTCGTCACCGCCTGCCGGACCTACTACCAGGCCGAAGCGCTCAAGGCGCAGACGGCCGGCGGCCCGAAGCCCTCCGCATGAGCAGCGACCCCTGGACCATCCGCAAGGTCCTCACCTGGACGACGCAGCACTTCGAGAAGCGACAGGTGGATGCCCCGCGGCTCACCGCGGAGATCCTCCTGTCGTACGTGCTCAAGCTCAGCCGCGTCCGACTGTACGTGGACCTGGACCGCCCGCTCTCCAAGGAGGAGCTGGGCGCCTACCGTGCCCTCATTGAACGGCGCATGGCGGGCGAGCCCACGCAGTACCTGACGGGGGTGCGCGAGTTCTACAACCGCCCCTTCAAGGTGGACGCCCGGGTGCTGATTCCGCGCCCGGAGACGGAGCTGCTGGTGGAGGCGGCGCTGCGCATGCTCCCCAAGGACGCGCCCGGCCGCGCGCTGGACGTGTGCACCGGCTCCGGCTGCATCGCCATCAGCCTGGCGGCCGAGCGGCCCCTGGCCACCGTCATCGCCACTGACTTGTCGCCGGACGCCTGCGCGCTGGCGCGGGAGAACGCCCAGGCGCTGGGCGTGGCGGACCGGGTGACGGTGCTGCAGGGGGACCTGTTCGCCCCGGTGCCCGCGGGCGAGCGCTTCCAGGTGGTGGTCTCCAACCCGCCGTACATCGCCTCCGAGGAGATTGCCGGCCTGTCCGCCGAGGTGCGGCGCGAGCCGAAGCTGGCGCTGGACGGCGGGCCGGACGGACTGGTGGCGGTGCGCCGGGTGGTGACGGGCGCGCGCCAGTGGTTGGAGCCTGGCGGCCTCCTTGCAATGGAGATTGGTGAGGACCAGGGCCCCGCCGTCCTGGAGCTCCTGCGCGCCGCGGGTTACGCGGACGCGCGGGTGGAGAAGGACCTGGAGCGGCGGGAACGGATGGCTTTTGGGACACAGCCCGTGGCCAACGAGCCACAGGGCTGAAGACGCAGGGAACCATGGACAAGATCGTCATCAAGGGCGGCCAGGCGCTGCACGGCGAAGTGCAGGCCTCGGGCGCGAAGAACGCGGCGCTGCCCATCCTCGCCTCGGCGCTGCTGGCCGACGGCACCTCCACCTACCGCAACGTGCCGGACCTGGCGGACGTCGCCACCATGCTCAAGGTGCTGCGCACCATGGGCTGCGACGCGGAGCGCAGCACCGAGACGTCGGACGTCTGCCGGGTGGGCGTCAACGGCCACATCACCCCGGAGGCACCCTACGAGTTGGTGAAGACGATGCGCGCCAGCGTGCTGGTGCTGGGGCCGCTCGTCGCCCGCTTCGGCCGGGCGCGGGTGTCCATGCCGGGCGGCTGCGCCATTGGCGCGCGGCCCATCGACCAGCACCTCAAGGGGCTCAAGGCCCTGGGCGCGGACATCCACCTCACGGAAGGCTACGTGGAGGCCACGGCGAAGCAGCTCAAGGGCGGCACCGTCAACTTCGACGTCATCACCGTCACCGGTACGGAGAACGTGATGATGGCGGCGGTGCTGGCCAAGGGCCGCACCGTCATGGAGAACTGCGCCCGCGAGCCCGAGGTCGAGGAGCTGGCCAAGGTGCTCAACAAGATGGGGGCGCGCATCGAGGGCGCGGGCACGTCCATCATCACCATTCAAGGCGTGGACGGGCTGAAGCCGGTGGAGCACGCCATCCTCCCCGACCGCATCGAGGCCGGCACCCTGCTGGTGGCGGCGGCCATCTCCGGCGGCGACGTGCTGGTGAAGCACGTGGTGTCCGAGCACATGGACGCCATGGTGGAGAAGCTGCGCGAGGCCGGATGCACCCTCACCGCCGAGGGCGGCGGCCTGCGCTGCAAGGCGCCCCAGCGGCTGAACGCGGTGGACATCACCACCACGGAGCACCCGGGGTTCCCCACCGACATGCAGGCCCAGCTGATGGCCCTCATGTCCGTCAGTCAGGGGACGTCCGTCATCAACGAAAACATCTTTGAGAACCGCTTCATGCACGTGCCGGAGCTGCACCGGCTGGGCGCGGACATCACCATCCAGGGGCACACAGCGGTGGTGAAGGGTGTGAAGGGCTTGAGCGGCGCGCCCGTCATGGCAACGGACCTGAGGGCGAGTGCGTCACTCATCCTGGCGGGCCTGCGGGCGGAGGGTCGCACCGACGTCAGCCGCGTCTACCACCTGGACCGGGGCTACGAGCGCCTGGAGCGCAAGCTGAGCGGCCTGGGTGCGGACATCCGCCGCGAGAAGGCATAGGGCCGAGGGGCTCGGGGGGCGACGGGACGGCGCGTTGCCAACAGACTGCGCAAGGCGGGTTGCATCCAAAATTTCGCGCGACCTATCATTCTCCAATCGACTGGGGAGAACACCACTCCCCCCCAACAGGAGAATGGAACCGCCCCATGGATTGCCCCAGCTGCAACGTCGAGATGTCCGATCTCGAGGGGGATGACCAGACGTTGCGAAAGTGTGGAGATTGCGGCGGCCTCTGGATTGACGTCGCGGACCTCAACCGGGTCCTGCTCCACAACAACCTCCCCGGGCTGGAGAGCCAGGGCGGCAAGGTAGATGCGGAGGCATTGACGGGTCAGTGCCCCGAGTGCCAGGTCGACCTCGTCCGCGTGGACGGTGGCGACCGCCAGCATCCGCTGCACTACGACACCTGCGAGTCCTGCGGCGGCATCTTCCTGGAATCCGAGTTCCAGGACGCCACCGACGTGAAGATCGCGGTCGAGGAAATCATGGCGTTCTTCCGCCACTTCAGCGTGAAGCGGAAGATGGCCATCCTCTAAGGCGAACTGCCTCGCCTCCCGGGAAGCCGGGCGGGCGGCAGCCCCCCGTCAGCTCACCGCTGGCCGCGGAACGCCTCGCCCCAGGCCTCGGCGACGGGCCCGTCGAACGCCAGCGACGCATCTGGCGGGCGCGTCCCCTCCGAGTCCCCTCGCGGGAAACGCACCGTCACCCGCCCGTGCGGGGGGACGTCCAGGGACAGCTTCTCCCCGGACAGCGTGTAGGCCCCGCTGACTGTCGTGGACACCTCGCCCTCCAAGGGCTCCTCGGTGAGGCTGTAGGTGCCGTCCAGGTAGAAGGACAGGAAGCGGTGCGGGGCGCCCTTCAGGCCACCAAACCAGGTGCCCAGCAGCGGCGCCAGCCGGGCGTTGTAGCGCAGCTTGGGCGCCAGCCAGGTGCCGTTGAGCGCCTTCCCCCTGGAGTAGAAGACGATGTCGGTGACGCAGACGGGCGCGTCGTCCTTGGCGCCCGGGAAGCGCTCCGACACCTCCAGCGTGAAGCGGGCGCCTCGAAGCCCTGGCTTGAGGGGCACCGCCTGGAGCCCCCGCTTGTCCTCCACGCTGACGCTGCGTGCTTCCTTGATGCCAGTCAGCGTGAGCTTCCGCGCCCGGGCGCGGGCCTTGAACGCGGCCCGGTCCGAGCCATCCCCCGTGTACACGCGGACCTCGTCCACGGTGACGATGTCCTTGAAGCCAAAGGTGAAGGACGCGGGCCCATCTGCGCTGACACACCACGCGGTGGAGTCGCGGCCGTCGAGCACGTTGAGGGGCCCATAGCGCTCCGGCTGGCGGGTACGGTCGAGCCAATCGGAGGCCTGGACGTAGCCAGGCGGGACATTGGATGCGGCGGAGGCCGCCGTGGCGGTCAGGAGGGAGGCGAGGAGCAGGCGTCGCATGTCCCCGCATCTTTGATCGCCTCGCGCGCGCGGCTCCAGTCCGAGCACGCACGGAGCGGCCGGGCGGGTGCGGATGAAAGCGCCCTCGCGGATGTTGGGGTGCTTGACACTCCGTCCCCGACGGGAAGGATGGCGGTTTGTGCTGGAGGAGACTGTGATGAGACGCTGGGGGTGGGCCTGTGTGCTGGGGCTGATGCTGGCCGGCTGCAAGGAAGACAAGGCGCCGGAAGCTCCGGACGCGGGGCCGGTGGAGACGGGGCCGGCCGCGCTCACGGAGCAGGAGCCCAACGACAGGCCTCACCAGGCCCTGGACCTCACCCGCAACAGCACGGTGAGCGCGGAGCTCACCGCGCAGCCGAACAAGGCGGACGAGGACTGGTACCGGCTGGCGCCCGGCGCGCCGCGCATCGCGGACGTCACCGTGTCCGGCCTGCCCGGCGGGGACATCACCCTGGAGGTGTATGACCGCGACCGCAACCGCCTGGTGGGCATCAACAGCGAAGGCGAGGGCAAGCCGGAGCGCTTCCCCAACCTCTTCGTGGAGAACGAGCGCTTCCTCCGCGTGGTGCCTACCCGCAAGGGCGTGGGCGGCGCGTACACGCTCGAGGTCCGCATGCGCGCGCCCGAGGACGGCGAGGAGCGCGAGCCCAACGACCGCGCTGTGGACGCGGTGAGTCTGCCGCTGGGCCAGACGGTGACGGCCTTCCTGGGCCATTCCGGCGACGAGGACTGGTACCGCATTGAGCTGCCGGACCCGGCGCTACCGTCGCCCCCGGAAGGGACGGGCCCAGGTGGGACGGCGGAGGACCCGGCGACCGCGCCCTTTGGCGATTCGCCAGCACGGGGCACGGCGCCCACCGAGGGCGGCGCTGGCGGACCAGGCGCCCCCCAGGGGCAGGACGACGCGCTGGGCGGCGGCCTCGCCGGCACACGGGGCACGAACGGCGCTGGCGCGCAGGACGGACAGGGCCCCTCCGGCGCGAGGCAGGACCTGGGCGGCAACGGCTTCGAGGCCGAGGAAGGCGCGGCGCCCCGGGGCCCGGAGGGGGATGGAGCGTCCGGCCTCATGGCGCAGGAGGGCATGCAGGGCGGGATGAACGGCTTCGGTCGTGACGAGGCCCCGCCCTCCCCCGCCGTGGAGGGCACCTTCGCGGGCAGCGAGCCGCCGCCCGTGGGGAGCCAGGCGGTGGGCGAGGCCATTGCGCGCGCGCTGGACGCGGGCACGGCGGTCGCCGCGCCCTCCGAGCCGGACGTGCCCCCCGAGCCGCCCGAGCCGCCCTCGGTGGCGCTGAAAATCGAGCTGACCGGCGTGGACGGCGTGCGGCCGGAGCTGTCGGTGCTGTCCGCGGCGGAGGCGCCGCTCTTCACCCTGCGCGGCAAGGAGGGCGAGACGCTGTCGCTGCGCAACATCGGCGTGCGCGGCATGGACCGCGTCGTCTACGTGGTGGTGAAGACGAGCTGGGTGGGCACCGGCAAGGAGGCCCGCCGGACCTTCAACACCACCATGCCGTACACGCTCACCGTGTCGCAGGAGGAGGCCGGCGCCAGCGCGGAGCTGGAGCCGAACGACGAGCTCCACAAGGCCACGACGCTCACGGCCGGGGGCTATCGCGAGGGCTTCCTGGCGCCCAGGGGCGACGTGGACCACTTCGTCCTGAAGACGTCCGAGCCGGTGCTGGCGAAGGTGGAGTTGACGGGCGTGGAGCGGCTGGACCTGGTGCTCTCCATGGTGGAGCCCCCGGAGGGAGACTCCGGCAAGGAGACGGTGCTGCTGCGCGCCAACGACGGCGCCATCAAGGAGCCCGAGCGCCTCAACAACGTCGCCTGCGAAGGCGCCTGCTATTTCCGGGTGGAGGGCGCGTCGCGCAAGGTGGACGGCAAGTGGGTGAAGGACTTCGAGAACGCCGAGCAGCCCTACCGCGTCACCGTCACCACGGTGCCGGACAACGGCGGTGAGGAGCGCGAGCCCAACAACACCGCGGACCGGGCGCAGGACCTGACGCTGGGGCAGCCGATGCGTGGCACGGTGTATCCAGTCAAGGACACGGACTTCTTCCGGCTGGACCTGTCGGACCGGCCGGTGCGCACGCCCATCCGCGCCACGCTGCTGGGCATCCTGAAGGTCGACGTGGGGCTGTACCTGCACCGCGTGCAGCCGGACGGGAAGCTGTCGCTCGTGCAGACGGCGGACCGGGCCAAGGGCGACCAGCCGGAGCGCATCCGCTACAGCGCCGAGCCGGGCGTCTACCTCTTCGAGGTCCGCGACGCGCGCAACCGTGAGTCCAACTTCCAGGACGCATACCAGCTCACCGTCGAGGAGTCGGAGTAGCGCCGCACTTCCCGTTGACAAGCCACGGGGCGGCCCGTACCTTGCGCCCTGCTTCGCCCGCGGTGGTAGCTCAGTTGGTAGAGCACGAGCTTCCCAAGCTCGGGGTCGAGGGTTCGAATCCCTTCCGCCGCTCACGCACAAAGGCCGGTAGTCCTTGAGGAAACTCGGGACTGCCGGCCTTCGTGTTTTGGGGCCTCGGGCCGCCTCCCAGACTGTGTGATAGTCAATCGCACAGACACCCCCGAGGCGGGGGTGGGAGGCCGAATGCGCACAACCCACTGGGTGACAGTGGTGGCATGCATCGTAGGGCTGACGTGGGCCGCGCCCGCGCAGGCGGGACGCCGCTCCTTCATCTGGACCTTTGACACCGAAATCGTCCCCAAGGGGGACGTCGAACTCGAGCAGTGGCTGTGGGCCCGCAGCCGCGCTCCAGCCGCCCCCCAGCGGCCATCGGTGTACTGGATATGGTGGGGGCCCGTGCTCGGACTGAGCCAGCACCTGGAGCTCGCGATTCCCTTCCAGGTGCGCGCCAACCAGACCGACACCCAGCTCGAGTCCTTCGAGGCGGACTTCCGCTACCGGCTCTTCCCCCGGGGGGACGACCGCGCCTTCCAGCCGCTCGTGCGCGCGGTGTGGCACCAGGCCATCAACACGCCGGAGCCCTCGCGCGTGGACGTGGACCTCGTCGGCTCGTACCAGTGGGACAGCGGCCTCCGCACGACGGTCGACCTGGGCGCGCAGGTGGGCCTCCCCGCGCTGCGCGGCGACGAGGGGCCGGCCCGCATCCTCGGGACGTACTCCGTCGGCGTGTCCTACCCCGTCATCGAGGACGAGCTCCGGCTGTCGCTCGAGTCCTTCGGGGAGTTCGGCCTGAAGGACGCGAACCAGGACCCGCACCTCTTCGTCGGGCCGAGCGTGGCGTGGACGTTCGGCCGGATGTGGGTGACGGCCGGCACCTTGTTCGGGCTGACGGCCGTTGCCCCCGAACCCCCCCGCTTCATGCCGAGGCTCATATGGGCAGTGGCGCTCTGAAGTCCTTGTTGCTGGCGCTCCTGCTGGCCGCATCGCCCGCGTCGGCGGAGCCGGGCAGCGTCCAGGGCGAGGTGCGCATCTCCGTCATCGGCGCGGACGGCGAGCAGCGCCCGAAGGCGGACCGCTCCGGCGTCGTCGTCTACCTCACCGGCTACACGGAGGAGCCTCCCGCCGAGGTGGCCGTGATGAGCCAGGCCAACAAGTCGTTCACCCCAGGCGTGCTGCCCATCGTCGCCGGGCAGAAGGTGGAGTTCCTGAACAAGGACGTGGTGCTGCACAACGTCTTCTCGCGCTCGGGGGCCCGCAAGTTCGACGCGGGCAAGAACCGGCCCGGCGAGAAGTACGTGGAGACGTTCAAGAAGACGGGCGTCATCGACGTCTACTGCGACATCCACGAGCAGATGGTGGCCACGCTGGTGGTGGTCCCCAACCGCGCCTTCGCGGTGACGGACGCGGACGGGCGCTTCGTGCTGCGCGGCGTGCCCCCCGGGCGCTACCCCATCTTCGCGGTCCACCGGCGGGACGAGAAGAGCGACATCGCCCGCGCGGAGGTCGTCGTGGAGGCGGGCCGCGCCAGCACGGCCACGCTGACGCTCGTGGAGACGCGCACGGATGACACCCACCTGGACAAGCGCGGCAAGAAGTACACCCCCCGGCCCGACTACTCCGAGAAGGACCGCTGAGCGCCTCCCGTGACGCTCGCCCAGAAGCTCATCCTCGCCTTCATGGCGCTCGCGGGCGCGGCGCTCGTCACCGCGCTGCTGCTCACCAACCTCGCCGTGGAGGCGGCGGCGAAGGAGAAGATCGCCAGTGACTTGGAGCGGACGCTGCAGTCCTTCGAGCGGCTCGCCCGCGCCAGCCAGGAGCGCATCCGCGACGTGGCCGAGGCGCGCACGCTGGACCGCTCCTTCAAGGAGATGTCGCTGTCGGTGAACTCCGTCGACGCCGAGGCGGGGCTGGGCGACGCGAGCTCGGAGACGGACGGCATCATCAGCGCCCGCGAGGTCATCGACTCGGCGGACACCGAGGCCTTCGGCTGGAGCCGCGACGGCCCGCTGCCCTGGGCCTTCTTCAACGCCAGCGGGCGGCTCGTCTACACGCGCGCGGCACCGGAGCAGCTGAGCGAAGGCCCGGTCGACCTCCCCCTGCTCGCCACGTCACTTCAGCGAGGTCCCACCTCCGCGCTCTGGTCTCCCGCGCAGCTGCGCGCCCTGCCCTTCGTCTTCGTTCCTCCCGATGAGCTCCGGGACGGGGACCTCCTGCTCGTCCATGCGCAGCCCGCCTACGGCTCGCGGCGGGACCCGGTGGGCGTGGTGCTGTCCGGACAGTGGGTGCGGGATGTGCTGCTGGAGGAACCCCTGGCGCCCCGGGCCCCCGGGCCCCACATGGGGGACACCCGCGCCCGCTTCATCGTGCGCACGGAGGACGGGGCCCTGGCCTCGCAGCTCCCCGTGGGCGCGCTCTTCGACGGCGACGGCGTGCGGTCCGGACAGGCCCACGACGTGTACATCGAAGGCACGCACTACCTCGCGCGCGGGGGTGAGCTGAGCGGCGTGGATGGGACGCGCATCGGCCAGGTGTTCGTGCTGCGCGACTTCGACGCGGAGATCAACCCCATCCTCAAGCGCTTCCAGCGCTGGCTCATCCCCACCGCGTTGGGCGTGGCGCTGCTCGCGCTGGCGGCGGCCGTCTTCATGGCGCGGAGCATGGCCTCGCCGCTGGTGCAGTTGGAGGCCGCGGCCGGCCGCGTGCGCCTGGGGGACCTCACCGTCGAGGTGCCCGTGCGCGGCTCGGACGAGGTGGGCCGGGTGGCGCAGTCCTTCAACGAGATGGTCATCGGCCTGCGGCAGCGGGACCAGATAAAGGGCCTCTTCAAGCGCTACCTCGCGCCCCAGGTGGTGGACGAGCTCATCAAGCACCCGGAGAAGGCCGCGCCAGGCGGCGAGCGGAAGATGCTCACCGTGCTCTTCAGCGACCTGGTGGGCTTCACGTCCATGAGCGAGCAGATGAGCCCGGAGGACCTCGTCGCCGTCCTCAACACCTACTTCGAGCAGGCCACCGGCGTGCTGACGAAGCACGGCGCGACGCTCGACAAGTTCATCGGCGACGCCATCATGTGCTTCTGGAACGCGCCGCTGCCGCAGGAGGACCATGCGGCGCGCGCGTGCCTCACCGCGCTGGAGCTGGTGGCGGTGGTGGAGCGGCTCGCCCCCGGGTTCACGGCGCGAGGGCTGCCCCCGCTGGACTGCCGCATCGGCATCAACACCGGGCAGGCCGTGGCCGGCAACATCGGCTCCAGCGCGGCCCAGGACTACACCGTCATCGGCGACACGGTGAACCTGGCCTCGCGCCTGGAGGGCGCGGCCAAGGTCTACGGCACCCGCACGCTGGTGGCCGAGGAGACGCTCGCCGCCGCCCGGGGCGTGGTGCTGGCGCGAGAGCTGGACCTGCTGCGCGTCAAGGGCAAGCAGCAGGCGGTCCGCGTCTTCGAGCTGGTGGGCCCCGCGGGCACGCCTCCTCCACCGCACCTCGCGCGCTTCGCCGAGGGGCTCGCGCTCTACCGGGCCCGCCGCTTCGCCGAGGCCCGAGCCGCGTTCCTCGCCTCGCCGGAGGACGTGCCTTCGGGGCGGTTCGCCGCGAGGTGCGAGGCCCTGCTCACGGCGCCCCCTCCCGAGGATTGGGACGGCGTCTTCGTCCTCGACAGCAAGTAGCGGCGCCCCGGAGGCGTCTGCCCCCTCAACCGTCTTCAGGCGAGCGCTTCGCCGGACGGAAGTGTCTGCTGCATGGCTCCCACGGGCGCTCGGTCCCGCATGGCGCGGAAGGCGCTCTAAAGCACGAGGCCAGGCCCCTGGGACTGGAGGAGTGAATGAACTACGCACGCTTTGGCGCGATGATCGCCGCGTCAATCCTGGTGATGTTCGGCCTGATGTACCTGAACACCTACGCACTCGACCACGTTCGCTTCAGCCAGACGAGAGCCTGGATGGCCGTGGTGATGGGCGCGACCATGGCCGTCATCATGCTGCTCTTCATGTGGTCCATGTACGGGAACAGGCGGGCGAACGTGGCAATCCTGGCTGGGAGCATCACCGCGTTCGCGGTGGCGCTCTGGCTCGTCCGCAGCCAGGAGACGGTCAGCGACGTCTCGTACATGAAGGCAATGATTCCGCACCACTCGATCGCGATCATGACGAGCAAACGCGCCCACCTCCGCGACCCGCGGGTGCGCAAGCTCGCCGATGGCATCATCGAGGCCCAGATTCGTGAAATCGGCGAGATGGAGACGCTCATCGCCGACCTCGAGCGCAATGCGACGCCGGAGGGTGCTCCCGACCTTCCTCCCCATGATCCGCGAAGCCCCGCGCCCGCAAGATAGACAAGTGCCATGACGCACGGATGTCTGGCGCGGAGCCGTGTCCGGTAGCCTCGAAGACGGCAGCGGTGGGCGTGACGCGCTCAGGCACATGCCATGACGGGCATGACCGGTGAAGCCCCGCTCAGTTGCAGCTGCCCCCTGAGCACTTGAAGCAGGAGGTGGTGCAGTTGCCGGGGGTGCACAGGTCGATGCCTTGGGGGTGGCAGCCGTTCTGGGTGATGTCGTGCATCATCCCCAGCTTGTATTGGTAGAAGGTGTTGGGCGCCACCGCGAGGCCAGCGCCTGAGTCACCGCGGAACCGGTTGAACCCCACGGAGGTGCTGCCTCCCGCGCAGTTCGCGACGCCCCAATGGGCGGAGTGAGCCGCGTGGGCGAAGTTGAGGGCCCCCGACCAGTTGGTGGCGCGGAGGCGGACGACCGTCGTCTCCCGCTCGACCCGGTTGCAGGGCTTGATGGCCGGCTGGCTCGGGTCACCGCACGAGGGGTTTCCATAGACGGATGCGCCCCAGTCACGGAACGACTGCGACCAGTTGGGCGCCAGGGATTGAGCTTCGAGGAGGTGGTCCAGGCTCAAGCCAGCGAGCTCGTCCGCGTTCTCGCGCTGGAGGCGCGCCCGCGTCTCTTCATCCACCGAGAGCAGTTGCTCGCTTTCGAGCATCTCGGGCATGGCCTGACGCTCGGGTGCCACGGCGAGGAAGCGTTCAGACGGCGTGTGCGTCTGCATCAAGTGGGGGGCCATGACGGGGCGGTGCGGATAGGCCGTCGCGACGGCGACGTCCACCTCTCCGTTGGGCGTCTTGAGCCAGCCGACGTAGCTGCCACCCTCCCCGTTGACGCGGGCAAGCTCGCGCGGTTCGGTGGCCAGTTTCCTTCAGGTCACCGGTTTCAAGCAGTAGAGCGTGGTGCTCTCGCGAGAGCGCGCCATGTGCAGCGGGTCTGACGTGTCCTTCGCTTTCGAGTGCCGCGCCGGGGTCGACCGGGCCCACTGCACCGACAGGCCGCACCGCTCGAACTCCGCTTCGAGCCACCCGGGGGAGCGCAGGCCGAGCAGCACCGCGAGGTCCGACAGGAGCAGCAGGCCCACGCCGCCAGGCGCCAGCGAGGTGGAGAGGCCTTCGAGAAAGCGCCGCAGGAACTGGCTGTCCTCGTCGAACACCGCGCGGTCTACCCGGTTCTTGGGCGGCTCGGGAATCCAGGGTGGGTTGCACACCACGAGGTCGGCCGTGCCCTTCGGGAACAAGTCCGCCTCCGCCACCTGGAAGCGCTTGCCGAGCCCGAGCTGCTCCGCGTTCTCCCGGGAACAGGCCACGGCGCGCGAGTCACAGTCCGTCGCCTGCACGGACGCCGCGCCCCGCTGGAGGAGGATGAACGAGAGCACGCCGGTGCCAGTGCCGATGTCAAACACGCGCTTGCCCTTCACCTCCGTGAGGGAGAGCAGCAGCTCCACATAGTCCGTGCGGGTCGGAAGGTAGACGCCGTAGTGCGGGTGCAGCAGCCCTGTGAGGCCAGGAACGGCGAGTCCCTTGCGACGCCACTCCGCCGCCCCGAGCATGCCCAGGAGCTGTTTGAGCGGGACCACGGTGGTGTCCGTCGTGGGAGCCCCCCATACCTGCAGGCAGGCCAGTGAAGTGTCTGGCGCCCGCGCGAGCCCGAGCCGGTAGTCGCGGTCGAGGGACACCACGATGCGCGACAGCGTCTCGTGTTCGAGCTGCCGTGCCCGGCGCTCGGCGCGGAAGGCCTCCAGCGGCGAGCGCGCCTTCGCGGGCTGCGGGAGCCGTCGGCTCAGCGCGCCGAGGAGCTGCTTCGCGTTGTGGAAGTCACCGGAGTACAGCAGGAACTCGCCTCGGCGCACCCGCTTGAGCGCCGTATCCGCGCTGAGGCGGTCATTCACGGGAGACAGCCGAGCAGGCGCGGGCACCGCGCTCTCGGAGTGCCAGGTGAAGGCGGAGTCCGGCGACAGCGCGGACGGAGAGACGGAGGCGGACGGCCCCTCGGGTGAGGTGCCGGTTCGGGGAGCGCGGGACATGTCCCTGGGGTAGCACGTCCACGCACTCCCGTCGCGAGGGGAAACCACCGCCTCGCGTGGGGGCAGCGCATTGCCATTGCCGGCGCTCCGGGGGCGCGTAAGGTGGAGGGCACCATGAGCTCCCTTCGCGCTATCGCGCTCGCCTGCATCGTCGTGCTCGGCTTCGTCGCCGCTTGCGGCAAGGATTCTCCCCCTTCCGAAGGCCCACCCGACGCGTCCGTGCCCGAGCAGTGCGACAGCGCCGGCTTCGAGCTGTGCGACGGCACCTGTACGCGCATCGAGACCGACCCGGCGCACTGCGGCGGCTGCAACCAGGCCTGCGCGACCACGGAGGCCTGTGAGGGTGGCGGCTGCATCGCGGTCTGTCAGATTGGCGACCAACAGGTCGCCTCCGAGACTGTGAACGCGGCGAATGCGTGCGAGCAGTGCGTGCCGGAGACTTCCGCGACCGCATGGACGCAGCGCGTGGACGGGACGCAATGCAGCCCGGGACAGGTTTGCGCGGACGGCGTGTGCGGCCCGAAGTGCTTCATCGGTGGCACCCTCTATGCCGAGGGCGCGGTGAACCCGGAGAACCCCTGCGAAACGTGCCAGCCGTCGGCGTCGACGGCGAACTGGACGGCGCGCGCCAGCATTCCGCTGCTGCGCGGCGGCGAGGACCTCACGGAGCAAGGCTGGACGACAATCTCTCAGGCGCCGAGCACGCTCACGTATGGCGAGGACTTCGTTCGCCTCGCGACGTCGACGAACAGCGGCGCGCGGACGAGCGGGCAACTGCTCACCATACGGGAGAACGCGTTCGACGGAACGAAGCCGTTCACGCTCCGGGTGACGATGCAGGTCGAGTCGGTGACCCCCCACAACTCGCTCGACAGTGGAGCGGCCATCCTGGGGAGCTTCACGGTGCCCTTCGGTAACGCCACGGACCGTTCGCAGATGATCTACCTCGACAGCGCGGCGATCGGCTGGGCGGATGACACGCAGTCCGCGGCGTTCTCCGTGACGGACGGCGCGTATCATGTCTACGAGCTCGCGGTGGATGCGGCGAAGGTGGCGACGGTGAGCATCGACGGCGTCGCGAAGCTCACGCGGAGCAACTTCACGACGACCGGCACCATCGCCATCGGCGACCAGACGAACGATCCGAACGTCGATGGCACGATGAGCATCAAATCGGTCGAGCTACTCTGTCTTTAGTCCTCCAGACGGACACAAACCAACGGAGGCGCCGTCCTGTGCGGGATTGAGGGCCTCCGCCCATCGAGCAACTGCCCTGGATGACGAGCACGCCTCGCGCCTGCGCTAGACTCGGGGCCTGCCTCTACCCTTTGCGCGCGGCTTCAATGAGCGCGAGCGCGGCGTTTCGCAGCAGCGGCAGTGCCTCCTTGGCGAGGAGGGTCTGCGAGCTCACGAACGCCCCGTTGATGAGGAGGGCCAACTGTCCGGCGAGCTCATCGGGGCGCCCGGCTCCGAGGCGCTCGGCAAGGCGCTTCAAGCGCCGCCGCAGCTCCTGCTTGTGCGCTGTCGCCACGCGGCGTGCCGGGTGGTCTGCGTCGGGGAACTCCGCGGCGACGTTCAGCTGCGGGCAGCCGCGGTAGTTCGGCCGGGCGACACGTTCGGCGATCCACTTGAGGTGAGCCTCCAGCTCCGCCAGCGGCTCGTCGGCGTTCGCCCGCGCCACGCGTTCCCAGCCGCCCCAGAAGTCCTCGTCCTCCCGTTGGAGGAACGCCGCGATCAGGTCGTCCTTCGTCCCGAAGTACCGGTACAGGCTGGTCTTGGCCACCCCCGCTTTCTCCACGACGAGGTCAACGCCCACGGCGCGGACGTCCTGGCGGTAGAAGAGCTCAGAGGCGGTCGCGAGGATGCGCTCCCTCACCTCCGCGAGCGCTTCCGGTGGAGGGGCTTTGGTTCGGGCTCGGGTCGCCGCCATTCAACGAACAGACAGGTCTGTTTCGTCACGACAAGAGGAGAACCCCTGACCGCTTCCAATCCTTCCCCAGGGATAAGGCATGCTGTCGCTGTCTTCGGCGCCAACGGGCACACGGGCCGCTTCGTCGTTGCCGAGCTGCTGCGGCGCGGCCATCGGGTCGTGGCCATGGGCAGGGACTTCGCACGGCTCTCCGCTGCGTTCGAGCAGACGGAGGTCGAGCTTCGCGCCGCCTGTCTCGAGGACTCCGACGCGCTTGGGCGGGCGCTCGCGGGAGTGGAGGTCATCGTCAACTGCGCCGGGCCGTTCCTCGACACCGCGGAGGCCCTGGTGGAGGCAGCGCTGCGCGCCAAGGTCCACTATCTTGATGTGAGCGCGGAGCAGGCCAGCGCGCAGGCGCTGTTCGAGCGGTTCTCAGTTGCCGCGAAGGACGCGGGGATACTCGTCCTGCCCGCGGTCGGCTTCTATGGCGGCTTCGCCGACCTGCTTGCCACCGTGGCAACCGATGGATGGGTGGAGGCAGCTGCGGTGAGCATCGGCATCGCGTTGGATGCCTGGTGGCCAACACCGGGCACGCGGAACACGGGCCGCCGCAACACCGTGCCGCGCGTGGTCATCGAGGCAGGCAAGCTCACCCCCAAGGGCGCTGCGGGGCCCGCCGAGTGGCACTTCCCCGCCCTCTTCGGCAGGCAGGAGATGGCCGAGGTGCCCTTCTCCGAAATCGTCCTCATCCACCGGCAGCTGCGAGCGATGCAAGTGCGGACGTGGCTCAACACCGGCCACTGGCGGACTTGGGTGATCCTTCCACACCACCGCCTGTGGCGACCGACGCGTCCGGGCGCTCCGCGCAGCGGTTCTTGGTGGAGGTGCGTGCCCGCCGGGGTTCAGAGGAACGCCGCGTCACAGCCAGCGGGCGCGACATCTACGCATTCACCGCTCCGCTGGTGGTCGAAGCCGTTGAGCGTATCCTGAACGGTGGCGCGCACGCGGGCGTTCGGTCGCCCGGCGAGGCCTTCGATGCAGCGGACTCCCTGCGTTCGCTGGCATCGCATTTCGACTTCGGCCCTTCGACCTTGGCGGCAGACGGCTCTATCCGCGCGCCAGTCGCTCGAGGACTTGGGTGACTCGCGCAGCCCTGGTGCCTTGGATGGGGAGCACCTCCACGCCCAACTCAAATGGGTCATCGAGCAGTATCCGGGCGAGCGCATCGTCCACCGCGACTCTCGACTCGCGGTCTGCGCTCGCCGGGAGCCGGATGAAGTCGTGTTCCTCAATCGGCACGAAGACGATGAGTTCCAGCGTCTGAACGGCGGAGCGCACCTGGGGAAGCCACGCCTCCAGGTCGAACGAATCCGCGTCCTCATGCGTCTGGAGGTACCCCAGGAAGTCGAGCGGGCAGCGGTCAAACAGGATGTTTCGTGAGCGCTTCTCGCTTTCGAGCAACTCCACCGAGAAACGGAGCTGCTCGAGGAAGTCCTCCAAGGAGGGAGGCGACGCGAACTCGTAGCCCTCCTCTTCGAGGAGGAAGTACGGCTCTTCGGCGAGCCGGTACCCCTCGAGTCGTTCCCCAAGCAAGTCAATCAGCGTCGACTTGCCCACCCGGTGTGAACCCGTCACGGCGATGCGCATGGTGTCCTATACCGCGCCTCCAAGCCATCGTACGACACAGGAAGCGGCGGAGCAGGTAGAGGCCGCCGCTACCCTTCAACGGCCCCAAAGCCAGGAAGCAGCCCGCACGGCCTCTCGCAAGGCGCTTCCGCGGTCTCGCTCAGGCGCCGCGCAGGCCCTCCGCCATGCCCACCCCGTTGGCTCCTGACAGGATTTCAAGGGCGGCGCGTTGGCCTGACAAGAGCGCCCCCTCCATCCAGCCGGGCATGGGAGAGGTTTGGTCTCCGGCGAAGTGGACCCGGCCTTCGCGCGTTGCGAGCGCGCGCCCCCACTGCGTGAGTTGCGTCGGCCGGAACCACGCAAAGGCGCCCCGAGCCCAAGGGTCCAGGTCCCATGCGTAGGAGGTTCCGCTCCGCACTTCAGAGGACAGCTCTGGCGCGAACTGGCTCAGTCCGCGAACAGTCATGGCGATGCGCTCATCCTCGGAGAGAAGGCCCGCCGCGCGGGCGCACGGGCCCACGCGATACGCTTCGAGGATGCCTGACGCCTGAGGTTGTGTCGGTGCGGCGTCGAGGACGTGCATGATGGGGAGGTCCGTCAGCCACCCATTCGACCACCCCCACTCTGTCCAGAGGCGGCGCTGGTATTGGATGAAGGTGCGCACGACGGACGCATGCTCGAGCTCGCGAATCGCCCGCATCTTCTCCGCCGAGAAGGCGGGGACGAGCTCAACGTCACGAAGGACCGAGAACGGGATGGCGCACACGAGCCGCTCCGCCGTGAACGTCCTGTGTTCTCCCGTGCTGCCACGGCAATACACGCGGACGGCCCCCTGCTCCTGCTCGATGCGCTTCGCGGCCCATCCGAACTGAATCCTTCCACCGAGCGCTCCCGCCAGGGCGACGGGAAGCCGGTCACTTCCGCCTCTCAAGGTGTAGGCGCTCGAGCCTCCTCTGCCGACCGTCAGCAACTCCCGTCGAAGAACGCCAAGCGCCGAGCTTGCGTCGATGCCATCACCCACCAGGTCAAACCGTCCCAAGCTCACCGCCTCGCTGGCCGCCGAAGAAGCGCCCCGCTCCGCGAGGGCCTCACGCAGGGTCAGGCCATCGAGGTGGGTCGCACCTGGACCGGGCCAGGACGCATGGAAGGGGTCGCCGACAGCCTCGACGAGGGGGGCCACGTACTTCCGATAGAGCCCTGAAAGGCCGAGCTGCTGCTCATCCGCCCTCACTCCCTGCAGGACGTCCGTCTCATCACCGGCGGGGGCCAGGATGCGACGTCCCCGAAGATGGAAGGGCCGCAAGGCCGACGTGTGAGGCGTTGGCAGCGGGTCAAGCTCCAGGCCGAGTCTCCTCGCAAAGCCGAGGACCGTCGCGTGCCCGCTGAGGACATACTTCGCGCCCGCCTCGGCATACATTCCGTCCAGGAACGGCTTCCGCAGGGTCAGGACCCGGCCACCGACTCGAGCGCGCGCCTCGAGCACGACGACGTCCTGCCCCGCGAGGACAAGCGCATGCGCTGCCGCCAGTCCCGCGAGGCCCGCGCCCAGAATGATGACGCGTTCGCTCATTCGAGACGTCGCCTCGCGCCTTCGGTGCGGCTCATGCCAGCGGAAGCAGGTATGGGTTCAGCAGCCCTCGCCTGAGCTTGAGCGGTGAGGTGGGCAGCTTGGGATTCCGCGGGGGGAGGCGGCGCGGTAGCAGCCCACTCCCGAGCCGCAACAAGCTCGGACAGAACGCCAGAGGTTGCGTCCCAAGGACCAGCGCCTGGCAAGTCCGGAACGGAGAAGCCGCCTCCAGCGTGAGATTGATGACCAGGGTGCGCAGCCCATGCTGGCGGAACCTCGTGACGAGCGCCCCTGCCTCGTCGGGGACCCGAGCACGAGGGAGCGCCACCGGAGGGCCCTCCAGGAGCAGGTCGACAGCGCTCCGCATCGCGGGGTTCAAGTAGAGCAACGTGATGTCGAGGAGGGAGTCGATGAGCCAGTAGTTCTCCAGGACCGGGGGCCGCCGGAGCGCCTCGAAGTCAATCGCGAGCTGCCGACGGAGGGCCACCGCCTCCGTCAACATCCGCATCTCACGGAGCGCTCGATGCACGGCCACGGCCGGGTCCCCCGCGGCCGCGGCGGCGAGGAGCGTTCCTCCTTTGGGGAACGCGCCCGCGCCTGTCGCCTCTGCGATGAGCGCGACGACGTGAAGGCCGGCGCGACCGGGCAGGTACGAGAAGTGGAGGGTCCAACCCGAATCCTTGAAATGACGCGACACCCCCTCATCCATGCCGAGCGTAGCCGTGTCGAGGCGCCGCGCCCCTTGACCTCGGTACCAGGCGAGCTGGAGTGCATCGCGCTCGACCACCTCCAGCAGCGCGGACCGCAACGCGGCGTCATCGCTCGTATGCGTCGCGACGCCATTGGATGAGGCGCACAGAAAGCGCGGGCCCACGAGCCGCTCAGAGGTCGTGAAGGCCGCGGGAACGAGCAATTGCTCACCGGTCTCCGCATCGGTGGCCCTGACCCAATCCAGCGGCGTGTCGTGGGTGACTGGCGCGTAGGGGAACCCCGGGCTTGCGTACTGCTCCGGCGTGTAGAGATCCCAGTCACGCATGGGCAGGAATGGTTGTTCAAGCGCACGCGCCGGAGTCGCGGAGACATCGGGCACACGAAGAAGGGACGAGGCGCGCTCGATCGCCTCTGCTCGCGCGGTCAGCCTCCGCTCCTCCAGGGATGCTCCGACGCCCACCTGGGCCAGGAGATGGCCTGACACCACGGGCCGTCCTCGCTTCCGAGGACGGAGGGTGGCCACTCCCCAGGTCAGGGTGACAACGGGAGGAGCCCCCCGCCTGCCGCGGACAGTGGCTTCGCGCGTCGCGATTCCCATGCGCCCCAGCGCGGCGCCGGCCATCCGCGCCCCCTCCAACTTGCCGATGCGGTTCGCCGCGCCCCGGTCCGAGGAACACGCGCAACCCGCCGCGGGCTGGGCCCGGGTGCGCCTGGTGCCTGGTCGCCCGTAGGCGCCCTCTGTCCAGGCACGCGCATCGAATGAATGCGCCTTCAGGGCTTTCCGGAGGGCCGTCAGGTCGGCTGCCCCCAGCGCAATCACGGCGCGGCGCGGAATCGCGTTCGCCACCGCGGCGGCCTCGTCGGGTGCATCCGCGCGCTGGACCTCCCAGAGCAGACCACATGAGATACACACGCCACTGCCAGCGCTTCGCCAACGCGTGGCGCTCAGCTGGATGAGCGCTCCGCTGTTCTCGGAAATATCGTTTGCGCGAAGAGGCCCCAGTCGCAGCCTGCCGGTGATACCCAATGCCTCGCGGAGAGCTTGCTCGTCCATCAAACGGGGAGCGCCTCGTCCCAGCGCCCCTTCCTCTTCGAGCCGCGCCCCGAGCTCCACGGCGCCGGCAGGGTCGACGCCCGCCTTCACCAGCGCGCGGACGACCGCGGCGCTCCCTCCGCGGCGAACGTCTCCGAGGATGGAGACGAGAAGAGCAAAGGGGAGGCCCCGTATCTCCATCAGCGCCCTCCGGGTCTGAAGGATGGAGACTCCCCTCGCCATTTCGAGGAGCACGACACCTGACTGAACGCCCATGTCGTGCCCGGGATACCGCTACTTCGAAACGTGGGAGATGCTGGACACGTTGGTCTCAAACGCCTTGAGCGCGGACACCTTCAGAACGCGCACCGTGACCTTGAGAGTCTTTGAACGCTTTGTACGAGCAGGCTTCTTCATGTTCGGCCTCCCTGGGTGAAAGGGAAGTGTCCCCTCAAGTCACACTTTGAGTCAACAACAGGCCAGGTACTTTGGGCCGTGATGGGGATTGAGCTGGCCCACACTGGAGCTGGGGCATGAGTCTGCGGCTCCGTCAAGCAGACCGGGACCAGCAGCGCCTGTCGCTCACGGCCCGTCGAGCACGGCCAACATGCGCGGCAGCACGTCGAAGAACGCGTAGTTCCAGCAACTGAAGTTGTGTCCGCCGTCACAACCGAAGGGCTTCTGGCCCGGCGCGGGGCGGCCATACATCTCGTAGTGGTGCGGCACGCCCGCGGCATTCAGCGCATGGTGGAACCGGTCCGTGGACGCCCCCGGGACGCGTTCGAGCACATCCCCATCCCAGATGCCCGAACCCGCGTACAAGGCGACGGCCACGCCCCGCAGGGACGCCGCGCGAGGAATGGGGTTGTTCATGTTCCAGGCCTGGTCGAAGGGCCAGAAGGGAGCGCCGAACGCCCCATCCGGGTTCTGCAGCCACCGTGTCCCCTCCTCCGTGACGGTGGCGCGGATGGTGGCGTCACCAAGGTCCAGGGCCCCCGAAAAGCTGGCCGCATAGGCGAACAAGTCGGGGCGCCGCGCGGCGTAGCTGATGGCGCCGAAGCCGCCCATGGACAGCCCCGCGATAGCACGGCCCCGCTTGTACGCCAGCGTTCGGAGGTTCTGGTCCACCCACGGAATGAGCTGGTTGAGGTGGAACTCCTCCCAGGATTGATTCACGCCACGGGGAAAGACCCAGTTCGTGTACCAACCGACCTTGCCGCCATCCGGCATGATGGTGATGACGGGCATGTTCTCGGTAATCGCATACGCCGCACCGAACTCCACCCACTGGGCCGAGTTCGCGCCTCCACCACCGTGCAACAGGTAGACCGCGGGGTAACGCACGCCCGGGTTGTTGTAATACCCCGTCGGCAGGAGCACGCGGACATGGTGGCGTGGGTCATAGACCGCGTGAGGCGCGATCAACGGCGTGGAGATCTCCACATCAATGAGCCGATCCGTGATGTGCCGCACCGCATGAACCGTGATGCCATGCCCTGAATGGAAGTTCGGCGCGAGCGAGGCATCGGAGGCCTCCGCGCCGCCGGGCACGCCAAGGAGCAGGGCCACGAACAAGGCCCCCACGAGCCTGCGTGCGGCACGGGCCTGAGGCGAAACAAATTCATCCTGGGGCAGCAATCCGCGCATCTCAACCTCGGAGAGTAGATGGGGCGACAACGGGCTCTTCATCCGCCAATGACAGGCGCGACGCTAGGGGCCGCATCTGAACATGGCAACGCCCACGTTGGAAGCGGCTGTGTAAATCCCCGACGAGGGCCGCTGCGGCTGTGTCTTTCCTGCGCCTGTGGACGCGAGCTGTCCATTACTGCTCGGAGGCATGAAGGCGGGAGCGGCGCCCAACGGTCTGGATACTGCCTGCCGACGGCTCAGCGTGCCATCGGTTCGTCACGACGCCGTCCACCAGCAGCTCGGTGCCAACGACGAAGCGCGACTCGTCCGAGGCGAGGAACACCGCGGCCTTGGCGAGTTCCCAAGGCGTGTCCATGCGGCTGAATCGCACCAGGCCACGGAGCTGCTCGCGCAACGCATCCTGTTGCTCGGGAACGCGACAAGAGCCCGGGGCCCCGCGCAGGACGTGCGCGGGGCCTCTTCGTTTCGTCACGCAGCTACGTGAGTCACGGCGTGGGGCGTCACGGTGAGTAGATGACCGCGGTGTTGAGGTACGAGTTGCCCCAGTGGCCTGCGGCGACGAGCACCTTACCCGAGGGGAGCAGGACACCCGTGGGGCCCTGGCGGCCCGACGGCATGCTCACGCTGAAAGAGACGGAAGCCGTGGCAGGGTCGTAGATCTCGGTGATGGCGCTGATGGCCTGCGAGCCACCGGTGACCAGCAGCCGGCCCGAGGCCAGCATCACGTGCGTCGGATTGTTCCTGGCGTGGGTCAGCGTGCCCGCGCTCGCCTGGAGGTTGAGCGCCGGATCGTACAACGCGAAATTGACGCCAGCGTGCAAGAGGACCCGCCCCGAGGGCAGCAGGTGGCCCTGACTCCAGCTCGTTCCGCTCGCCCCCGTCGCCGGCGCCCACGTATCCGTCGCGAGGTCATACATCTCGGCGGCGGAGCTACCGCCCGCGACCAAGAGCTTCCCGGAGGGCAAGAGGACCGCGGAATGCGAGGCGCGCAACGTGGCGGCCATGCTTGCGATGGGCACCCAGGTATTCGTTGCCGGGTCATAGACCTCGGGGATGCTGTTGACCGCGCTGGCGGCGCCTCCGATGACCAGCACCTTGCCCGAGGGCAGCAAGGTGGCCGTATGCCTCGCGCGCGCGAAGGTCAGAGGCGTGGCGGCACTCCAGGTGTTCGTCGCGGGGTCATAGATGTCGACGTTCCGGACCGACTGATTGCCCGCCTGGTCGGTGGAGCCGCCAATGGCCATGACCCTGCCGGAGGGCAGGCGCGTCAGCGTGTGGCTCCCGCGCGCGGAGCCCATGTTGCCCGCCGCGCTCCAGGTACCCGTGGCCGGGTCATAGAGTTCAGCCGAGGCCAGGGGGTCCGTGTTGTAGCCGCCCACGACCAGCACCTTGCCGGAGTCGAGGAGCACTCCGGGGGCCGCATAGCGGGGCGTGACCATGCTGCCGGTGGTCTCCCACCGCGCCGAGGCGCCGCTGCCGCAGTCCGTGCCGTTGAGGACGCTGACGCTGAAGGTGTGCGACGCGGAGAACCCCCTCGCGTTGGTCACGGTGACGGTGAGGGTCGGCGCGGCACCCGCGGGCACGCACATCGGAGCAGTCCAGCGGACCTCGCTGGAGGTGAAGCCGTTCGTCGGCGTCCCCACCGTGCCGGTGCTCGCCGTCCAGCCGAAGGTGAGCGCGCTGCCATCGCCATCCTCGGCAATCACGCGCAGCGTGGCGCTGCCACCGCCGGCCACCGATGTCGCGGACTGGTGCGTCAGAACGATGCGCGGCGGAATGCTTGCCCCCGTGCCCGGTCCCACGCAGACGCGCAGCATGCCCTGGCCCCGGCCGCCGTTCGGGTCCGTCACCGCGACGGTGAGCGGACAGTTCCCACACGGGTCTCCGGTAGGCACCGCGGTCGGGGTGAACGTCGCGCTGGCCGTTTCAGCCTCCGTCCACGTGCCCGCGCAGGCCGCCGTCCACTGGTAGGAGAGCGCGTCACCGTCGCCGTCCACGGCGTCCACCGTCACGGTGGTGCTCTGGCCCACCGGCACCGGAGAGCGGGAGATGGTGATGCCCCGCACGGACGGCGACGTGTTGAAGGACACGGTGACGCTGGCGCTGCCCGCCGTGCCGCCGTCCGTCGAGACGACATTGACAGTGAGGTTGATGCTGGCCGAGGCCCCGCGAGAATCCGTCACCGTCAGCGTGAGGACATATGCGCCCGACGTCTGCGGCGCCGTCCACGTCGTGGTCGCCGTCCCCGTGGAGCCGAAGGTGCCGCTCGCCGCCGACCACGAATAGGTAAAGGTGTCGCTCACGTCCGGGTCGTGCGCCGTGGCCCGCAGGGTGATGCTCCCGCCCGGGAGCACCGTGCTGGCCGCCGCCACCAGCGAGTCGATGCAAGGCACGGTGTTGTCGAAGGGCGGCGTCGTGTCGAGAGACTGCAGGGTGATGGCCACCACCGCGACCTCGCCCGCGGCGATGGTAACGCCCGTGGCCTGCCCCCGGTAGCGCAGCGCGCCCTCGGCGTTGAAGGCCTCCGCGGTGAAGGTGCGATTGGTGCCCGCGGGCACCTGATAAAGCGAGCCACTCCAGGTTCCGTTCGCCAGGGCCAGCGTCGTCGTGGCCGACGGGACTCCCGTGGCGCTCAGGGTGACGGTGACCCGGGTCACATCGTCCCCCGCGAGTGCCTGGGGAATGGAGCCCGCGAACTGGACGGAGCCCATGTCCACCGGTTCCTCCACGGAGGCTCCGCACCCCCACGAGGAGGACAGCGCCACGGCGACAAGGCACAGCAGCGCCCACTGGGTCTTTCTTTGTCTTTGCATCTGGGAGGGGTCCTTGCCTGAGTCGTGAGCAGGGAACCACCTCCGCCCCGAAGCAGGGGCCAGCGCGACGAGGAGATAGGCGGAAGGACAATTCCTTGCACCCGCATTCCGTCAGGAACGGAAGGCGAGCGAACAAATTAAAGCACCTTTCTCAAAAAACGATATGGCATTTCTACAAACCCTTGCCGATCCGACCAAGGCTTGCCAGCGCGTGTCAAAACCAGACGCCCGTATTCACTTCCAGTCCATGGCGCACTTCGCCGCAGCAGAGGTGTCTGGACCGCCCCATTACCGGGTCCACGAGGTCACCAAGCCGACCCTTCATCCAGCTCATTGCCGCCACAGTCCGCTTTAAATGAATATCGAGATTTAGTGACAATAGCCGATTACTCATGTGATTGGGCTTGCGCAATGGCATCCGCAGGCTGGATGGCCTTCTTGAACGAGCGTCGACGTGGGGCAGGCATCGGCAATCTGGTTGCCCATGTAGCCAATTGCTGTCGCAGCCTCCGGCCCAAGCACCGCCGAGATTGCCGCCGCCACGCACCGGGCGACGGCGACCAGCATGGGCGCGTGCGCTACCGGGTTCGCCAGCGTGTGGGCCAGCGCCGCTGCCGCGTTCGCCGCATTGCGCACGCTGAGTTCGACGTTGGTGTGCAGCCCTCCGGGCGAAGCGGCCTGCATGTCCGCCAGTGTCGCGCCGCCGCCGATCAATTCCCGAATCGTGTGTAGGAGGGCCTCGGGATGCTTCAAGGGAGCTGCTGAGCGGACTGGATAGGGAGGGGATGGAGCAGGGACATGTCGAGGTAGCGGTGGTCTGCCCAAATGCTGGAGACCTCCAGCGCCACGGTGGTGATGAGGCGCAAGGCGCTGGCGCTGGCGGGGAAGGCGCCACGGAGCGGACTCCGTGGAAGCAGCGCATCCCAGAAGCCCCCCAGGGACGAAGCTAAGGTTCAACAGGCGCGCGAGCCCCCCGTCTCGGTGGGCGCGGGCTGCAGCGCGCCCATATCCACGGCGTAGTCCTCACCCTCTTCCACGGAGAGCCGGGCCTCGCGCGCGCCAGGTGACACCCAGTGCTCGAGCCAGCCGCCCCCGTCCGTGGGTGCCGTAGAGCGCCTCGCCGTCCACCACGAGGCGATAGTCCACGCCCACGCGAGGCCGGTCCTCATCCAGCAGCCGAAGCCGAACCTGCTCGCGCCGTCCCTTCACACGGAAGCGTTGGGTGGCTCCCGTGCCGACAGAAACGGTGCGGGGCTGCTTCGGAGAAATGGTGATGCGGTCAACCACGAGCAGGACGTGCGGACTGCCACGGGCGGCCCTGAGCGCCTGATTGTCGGGATGCTCTCACAACATGCGCCAGTGGAGCCCGGCCGCCTCGGCGATGGAGGACACGCAGTGGCCCTCCCGGACCACAGAGTCCCCCTGGCCCACCGGCGCTCGTGCCCCCTCCGCCATGAGCCCCCTCTCGCGCCGTGCGCTCGCGACGAGACTGTTGAGAAACCTGCGTGCCTCCCCCCCGGGGCGGGGTGCAGCCAGCGTGGCCAGGAGGAAACACGGCGGGCCTGCGTGCTCACCGAACGCGCCTCGCGCCGGGCCGGGACGCGGAAGCTCGACTGCTTCACGGAGCATGAGCCCAAGACGGCCATGAACGTCGTCACCACCGATGTCGACCGGGGTATCGGCCTCGAGTTGGTGCGTCAGTGCCTCTCCCGCGGTGACGTGGTGCACGCCGGCGTGCGCGCTCCCGCGCAGACCGCGGAACTCACCGCGCTCATCCAGGACGCTGTCGGGAGACTCCATGTCCACACGCTCGACGTCGCGAATCCGTCGAGCGTGCGTGCCTTCGGGATGGGGCTCCCCGCCCCGTGCACGTGCTCATCAACAACGCCGGCGTGCGCAGCCGCCCGGACGCCCTCTCCGACCTGGACGGCGACGACCTCACCCGCACCTTCCAGGTGAACGCGGTGGCGGCGTTGCGCGTGACGGTGGCCCCGCTGCCGCGGTTGCGCGCGGCGGGCGGCGCGAAGGTGGCCAACCTCAGCTCGAACCTCGTATCCATCGCGGACAACAGTTGGGGTGGCGCCTACGACTACCGCATGTCCAAGGCGGCGCTGAAGACTCCGGAGGCTTCTTCGACTTCAAGGGCCAACGCATCGCGTGGTGACTCGCGCTGCTCCAGAAGGCGCTGCCCGTATGTGACGCGGGCCCTCGTCAAAATCGCCCTCCCCCACGCAACTCCGTGCGCGGATGAAGGACAATTCCTACAAAGGCATGCAGGAACGCACCTCATGCTTCAGACCAGGGGGGGGCTACAACATGGGTATCATCACGAAGGCAACGACGACGGTGTTGAAGCAGGCCGCGCGAGGCGCGTCCCACACGGGTGGCCACGGGGCACCAGCCCGGGTGCTGAAGCAGGTCGCTCATCACTCCACCAAGGCCCCGAGCCCGTCCCAGATTGCCAGTGAGACGCGGGCGCGGAACAACAGCCATGACCTGATGAGCGACATCATGGACGCCATGGACCGTCGCGATGGCGGCAACAACGCGTCCATGCCTCGTATCAAGCTGGATGTCCCGCTGTCGCGCCGTGAGAACTTCGCGTTCGACGCCATCCAACCGGGGTATGGGACCCCGAAGTCCGCCATCGACAAGCAGGGCAAGCTCCAGCCCGCGGGCGACAGCCCCACCGTCAGCGCCTCCGACCACGTCGATGGCGAGAAGTCCGTCAAGGCGAAGACGCCGTATACGTCCTTCAGCGGTCCGCCGGTGGGCGTGGACGGCAGGGCCACGGGACCCCGGGTCGACAACCCGCTCTACGGCAAGGACCTCATCGTCACCAACCCTGCGAAGGACCCCAAGAGCGGCGTGGTGCTCGACCAGTTCGACATCCAGCGGGACCTCCGGACGAGCACCAGGCCCGGCTTCGACGAGACCGCCGTGCTGCGCTCCGAGCCACGTCCGCAGCCGCTCTGGCAGCCCACCGCCGAGGAGCGCGCCATCATGCCCCTGGTCGGGGTGGACCCCGAGAAGCCCTCGTACTCGTTCCGTGAGCGCGCGATGGTGAACTCGGCGCGAGACGCCGAGTACCTGGTCAAGGGCACCATTCACGCGTTCGACTACTTCCAGGGGCTGCCGGACGGCTCGCTCAAGCCCCTCTCCAAGCAAGAGGTGATTGACGCGGCCGCGAAGAAGCTCTGAGCGGCCGGTTGCTTCACCCGGCGCCCGAACCTGCGCGGCCTACCCGGCGGCCACCTTCGTGGCCTGGAAGAAGTCCGCCGGCATGGGCCGCTCCAGCGTCCAGAGGATGCGCATGGGCCGCTCGGCTTCGTGACTCACGTAGCGGACCGGCCCCAGACACAGGTAGGGCATCGACTCGCCGCGGTCGTCCTTCCTCCGCTCGCGCACGAAGAGGATGACGCGCGTCCCTCGCTGGACGTGCTCCACGTACCGCCGGCCCGTGGGCGAAGCGGACGACGTGGCGTTCTGCGACTCCCAATGGAACAAGCTGGGCGACACGGCATAGTCCGCGTAGCGGGTGGTGGGCTTGAAGTCCGCGTCCGACTTGTCGAGGGTGACGAAGAGCAGGTCCGTCTTGTGCGCGTCCACCCACAAGACGCCCTCTCGCACTTCCCGCAGGCTCCCCTTCGTCCCCAGCACCCCGTAGGCGGCGATGATCTCGTAGAGACCATAGGTCGCATGGCACGCGAGGGGCGCGGCCCCGACGGGGTCCAGCGGCGTGTGCACCCTGCGGCTCCGGTCCTCGAGCAGCTCCAGCAACTCCAGCAGCTCCTCGCGCAGGGCCGTGCAGGACCACAGCTCGGACATCGCTTGCGGCCACTCCGCCACCGCGCGGCTCCGGAAGCCCAGGGCGGCGAAGAGCATCCATTGGAGGCGCTGCTCCCGACTGCCGGGAGTCGCTGGGGGCGGAGGTGCTGGCAAGGACACCCAGGCACACCACTGCCTCAGCCGTTCTTCGTCTCCCACATGAAGCATGCGCGCCAGGGCCTTGGAGAGCGTGGCCTCGTGCGGCCCCACGGGGCGTTGCTCATGGCCGGCGTCGCGGCGCAGCGCCGTGAAGGCGCTGCGCTCCGAGGGCCTGCCGTAAACCTCCTCCAGCTCATGGCCGGTGGCGTCCAGGAAGGCCTGGAGGCGCGTCTCGGGAGGCAGCGACTTGAGTTCCTCGAGCAGGATGCGCCGCGCATGGGAGACGGCCGCCTTGACGTTCTGCAGGACATGCTCGCGGGCAATCCTGTCCAAGCGGATGGCACAGCCGGGCGGCAGGCGTGGGAAGTCGTGCTCCAGCTCGGCTTCCAACTGCCGCCGCGTCCCGCCCACGATGGCCCGGTAGCGCACGTCGAAGCGATAGCGCTTGTTCGCCTGACCGATGAAGTCGAGCACCGTGAGGACGCTCTTGCCCGAGCCATGGGACCAGCGCAGCCCGCGGCCCAACTGCTGGAGGAAGATGGTGGCGCTCTCCGTGGGCCGGAGAAGGAGGAGCGTGTCGACCTCCGGGATGTCCACGCCCTCGTTGAAGAGGTCCACGGTGAAGAGGGCCTGGAGCTCGCCGCGCCGCAGCCGAGCCACGGCCTCACGGCGCTCACCGTCCGGCGAGCCGGAATGCAGGGCCGCGGCCTTGAGTCCCGCGGCGTTGAAGTGGTGGGCCATGACCTCCGCGTGCGTGACGCCAACGCAGAAGCCCAGGGCGCGCATGGCCCGCGGGACGTGGACGTATTCCTCCACGGCCTGGAGAATGCGCCGGGCCCGGAGGTCATCGCCGGTGTACAGGGCATTGAGCTCGCCCCTCGCGTACATGCCCCGTTTGAATGTCACCGAGGAGAGGTCAGTGCCGTCGTGCACGCCGAAGTACTGGAAGGGGCAAAGCAGCCCCTGCTCAAGGGCCTGCCAGAGGCGGACGTCGCAGGCAATGCGGCCGTCAAACCAGCCCAGCACGGACTGACCGTCTCCCCGGTCCGGAGTCGCGGTGAGGCCGACCAGGATGCGCGGCCTCAGGCGCTCCAGCAGCTTGCGGTACGTGGGCGCCTCGGAGTGGTGGAACTCGTCCACCACCACGACATCATACGCATCCGGGGCCAGCGTCTCGAGCTGTCGCTGGAGAGACTGCACGGAGGCGAAGACATGGTGGCCCCCGTGGACCGGGCGCTCGCCCGCGACGAGCCGCTCGCCGAACGCGGCGTCCCGCAGCACCAACTGGAAGACCTGCTGGCTCTGCAGGAGGATTTCATCCCGGTGCGCGACGAACAGGAGCCGTTCATGCCCTTGGGCGCGCAGCCGCCGGTAGTCAAAGGCAGCCACCCAGGTCTTCCCTGTGCCCGTCGCGGCGACGACGAGGTTCTTCCGGTGCCCATGCTGGCGCTCCGCCTCCAGCGCTTCGAGCATTTGCCGCTGGTGGGGCTTGGGTTCGAACTCGATGTCGAGCGCCACGAGGCGCTCGAGCGAGGACGCGCCGGAGCCGCCCCGCTCCCGGGCGAGGGCCGTGGAGAGCCGCTCGCCATCACGCTCCGGGTCGTACGAGACGAACTCCGGCTCGCTCCAGTACTGCTCGAACGTCGCGCCAACCCGTTCGAGGATGCCGGCGTTGTCCGCCTGACTCACACGCACGTTCCATTCCAGGCCGTCCACCAGCGCGCTGTGCGTCAGGTTGGATGAACCGATGTAGGCGGTGTGCAGGCCCGTCTTGCGGTGGAAGAGCCAGGCCTTGGCGTGGAGGCGTGTCTGGTCGGTCTCGAAAGAGACCTTCACGTCGGCGCCCAGCTTCACCAGGTCATCGAGCGCGCGACGTTCAGTGGAGCCCGTGTACACGGTGGTGATGACTCGAAGCCGGCCGCCGCGGCGCACGAAGTCCTCGAGCTGCTTGCGAACCAGGCGCAGGCCCGCGAAGCGGACGAAGGCGCACAGGAGGTCGATGCGGTCGGCGCTTTCGATTTCCCGCGCGAGCTCGGGCCCCACCTGGTAGTCGCGCCGGCCATTCACCAGCAGCCCGCTCTCCGAGAGGGAGAGGTGTGGCCGGAGCGTTGGACTCCGCGCCGTGAGGGCGCTCCCGCCCCGTCGCGCCTCGCGCAGCAGGTGAGCCTCCTCGTGCACCTGGTCCGTCATGAGGACGGTGTCGTCATTCCCCGCCTTGCTCAACAACGTGATGAGGTCATTGGCGAGCCGCACCTGCTTCTCGGCCTGCGCCTCATCCGCGGGCACCGAGGCCAGCGCGCGGCGCGCCATCACGTAGACATGACGGGCGAGCACCTCGGGCAGCATGGCCGCGTCGCACTTCTGTACGTCGAGCCACCAGCCCTCGCGCCTCGAAACATCGAGTTGGTCGTGCAGGGCCAGGCTGAGGAGCGTCTCGTAGAGTCCAGGCTCGAGCCCGGAAGGCATGCTTGGCATCAACGCGGAGCCTACGACAGACAGGACTCCGCTGAGGCCCCCTCCCCGCCCTGGATTCTCACAAACCGGGACCACCCACACGATGCGCAGAAAACACCACACGCAAAGTCCAATTTACCATGAAAATCATGTAAACCATTCGAAACAAACAAGTACGCGGCCACGGGCTGCGCGATGGGGCGTATGCAAAAGCTCTCAATGGCAGTTGTGATGTTGTGCGGAACGCTGGTGTCCGGATGCCAGGGCGCGGAGGAGGAGCAGCAGCAGCAGCCGGCCCTCGCGCAGCCTGACGGTGCAGGCAACGCGGCGTCCGTCGCCACCTCGCGCCAGGCGGTCATCTCCCCGGAGCTGGAGGCGGCGCTCGCGTGTGTCGAGACCTACGCCAACGCGGGGACCTGCGACTGGGCGCACTGGAGCGAGCTGTGGGAGGCGTGCCAGACCTACGAGCACCCGGAGCTGGAGGACGGCGTCTTCCTCGACGAGGTGCAGTCAGAGAATTGCACCGCGGCCAACTGGTCCACGCTGCGGGCGCAGCTCCTCGCCCCCCGCACGCAGCTCGTCCGCGTGCGCGACAGTTGCAACGGTGACGCCCAGGTGATTCAGGAGGCCGAGGCCAACGGCTGCTACACGCTCACGGAGGCCGCGGGCGCATCCTACGTTGACGTGCCGCTCGGCAAGAGCGTGACGCTGCATGCGGGCACGAGCTGCAGCGGCGACTCGGTCACCGTCGAGACGGACTCGAGCCTCTGTGAGACTTCGTTTGACAGCGGCGCCAGCGCTGACGACAACGTGCGCGCATTCCGGGTCGAGGACGTCGTGGCCCCCTCGTCGCCGTACCGCTACACCTGCGCCGACGATGAGCCGACGTGCGTCCAGAACTTCAACAGCAGACTGGGCGCCATCAACAAGAAGCTCACCGTCAGGGTCGTCCGGATGACCCTGGCTGGCAGGACGACGCCTTCATTGACCGCCATCCGGAACAGCGTCCGCGACCTGAGCGACTACTACGCCACCGCGTCTCGCAACCAGGTGAGCCTGGAGATCATCGGTTCGCAGACCGTGCAGGTGACGAGCAGCAACTGCGGGAAGGCCAAACAGCAGGCCATCCAGAAGTCCCAATCCAACGCGTTCATGACCGTGTACGCGCTGCCCAGCGGGATGTGCTCCACCTCGAACGCCGGCGGGCGCCGCATCTTCCTGAAGGGCAACCTGTTCCGGGACTACGCTCACGAGGCGGGGCATGTCCTCGGACTCGGGCACGGCAACCGGCGCGACCCCACGACCGGCAAGCAAGTCCCCTACGGCGACTCGAGCACGTACATGGGCAGCAATGCGTCGGACAACTACAACCTCCCGCAGCTCCACTGGCTGGGTTGGACGAAGAAGGAGGAGCTCGTCAAGGTCAACTCGGCCATCGACAACGGAGGCTCCATCGACGTCACCCTCCGCCCCGTGGGCGCCAACGCCGACAGCACCAGCGACCTCCCGCTGGGCGCGGTCTGGGAGGTCCCTGGCACCGAACAACGGCTGTTCATCACCGTGCCCAAGCCGCGCGTCACCAACTCGAACCAGATTGAGGGCGGCACCGTGTTCGTCTACCGCGCCTCCAGGGCCGTGGGCTGCACGGGCATCTGCCTGGGGACGCTGCAGGTGGCGCGGTTCAGCGCCAAGTCCAACAATGAGCATGAAGCGAGCGGCATCTTCATCCAGCCGGTGACCTACACCAGCCACTTCGTCCAGTCAGATGGGAAGCGCGTCGAGGTGTTCACCTCCGTCACGCTGCGCATCAGGCGGTAGCGCCCAGCCTGTCGCCGGAGTCGGGCAAGTTCATGGAGGATGCCAAGAGGCGGCGCCAGTCGCTCTGACGACTGGAGCCGCCCTGCCCCACGGCCCCTGCACGGGGAAGCGGAGGCTCAGGCTACCCGAGGACGCAGACCCCCGACGAGCAGGTCTTCGCCGCCGGACAGACAACGCCGCAGGCGCCGCAGTTGTTCACGTCCGACGACACCTCCACGCACTGCCCGCCACACTGCACCGAGGGAGCCGGGCAGGAGCCACCCACGCAGTCATAGCCACCCGGCGTGTTGACGCACACCTGGCTGGGATTGCACGCGGCGGTCCCGTTCACGCATTCATCAATGTCCTGACACGTCCAGCCATTGCCCGAGTAACCAGGCCTGCACGTGCAAGTGTAGCTGCCCGGAGTGTTCGTGCAGAACGCATTCACCGAGCACTGCGCGGTGCCATTCATGCATTCATTGACGTCATGGCAGACGCTGGGCTGCGTGCCCTGACAGGTGTAGCCCGGCTCCACGTGGCAGGCGCTGCTACAGCCATCCCCCGGCACCCGGTTGCCATCGTCACACTGCTCCGAGGCGCCCACCCGGCCATCGCCGCAGGTGGCGCCCGCGCCGCCGCCCGTGTCCTCCACGGCGTCCAGGCCGTACAGCGAGGCCAGCCCGCCCCGCAGCCGCACGTAGCGGTACGGCGTGGCGCTGCTGAAAGGCACCAGCGTGGAGTGCGTACCCAGCCCCAGGTCCAGCAGGTTCGCCTGCCCCGTGCTGATGATGCTCATGTCCGCGCGAAGGAACTCCACCTGGGCAATCACCGCCAGCGAGATTCCCTGATAGTAGATGCGCAGCGGCCCCGTGCCCTCCTCGCCCAGCCCCATGTCCAGCAACAGGGAGCCTCCCAGGAGGCCCAGGAAGGTGGCGGCGTTCCCATCTGGCGCGCCCACGGCGTTGTTCGGATTGAGCACGGCGAAGACACCGCGCTGGACCACGGCGTCGGCGTACCGGTCTCCCGCCATCGCGGACACGGCGTCCGCTCCCACCTCGGCGCCCACCGGCACCTCTTCGGAGACAAGGGACTCCTGCTCCAGCTCAGGACCACACGCACCCATCATTCCGAACGCCAGCGCCGCGCTCAGCCATCGCCACAGGGGGGTCACTCGACGGGTCTTCATTGTCTTGCTCCATTCCACTTGGACTTGGGGGTTGGCGGCCCGGCATGAAGACAACCACACCGGATGACCGCCAAGACAATGAACGCACGAAGGCCCGCCCCGGCTTTATACACACGCCTTCCGCCCCCCGGCGCGTGTGCCATTGGACAGCCTTTCCGCCAGATAGCGCCGCGACGAACGCCAGGTGACACCCACCCTGGACACGAAGGCTGAGACCTTCGTCCCAACACGCCTCAGCCTTCTTGATTCCTGGGAACGGAGAGAGGAAACGCGGCGTCGCGCACGCTCAATCCCAGCCGCGAAGCTGGAGGCGGACCCGATGCATGAGCAGCTCCCACTCCTGGCGCTTCAGGGTCGTCAGGACACGACCCCCAATGAGCGTGAGGCCAGCAAGCGTCATCACCACGAAGCCGATGCGGTGGTCCTTCAGCCCGGCGTCGAGCAGCGTGGCCGCGACATCCAGCGAGAGGAACAGGGCCCCCAACGCCAGGTAGGCGCGAATCTGGAACACCATGCCCGCCACGACGCCGAGCAGGCACACTCCGCCAAAGACGAGCGCATACATGCCGTCGGGAGACTGGCCCACCTGGACCGCCATGCGCGCGGCCGCGGGCACATACAGCAACAAGCCCCCGAGGATGCGCACCGTGTTGCGCGCGGCGTGCGGCAGGCTCTCCGCGAAGAGCTGACCCAGCATCAACAACAGCAGCCCCATGGGCGCCAGGTAGATTTCCAGGCCCTCCAACCCAAACGCCAGCGCGGAGATGAGCAGCGCGAAGTTGCACGCTGCCGCGGCGAACGCACCGAACAGCCGGCTGCGCTCCACCGCGCCCAGCGTCGCGTACAGGAGGCCGGAGCCGCCCGCGAGCAGCGCAGCCTCTTGCGTCGCCTCGCCTGGCAGCACCAGCGCCATCCCCATGGGCAGCAGCGCCGCGAAGCGTCGGGTCGCCGCCTCCACGGGCTGCACGCCTGCCCGCCGGGCCAGCACCGTCACGCCCACCAGGATGAAGCCCAGGGCCAGCGCGAAGAGCGCGTCGTGCTCGGCGCGCAGGCCCGGTGCATACAGGTTACGCACCAGGGCATAGACCCCAACCACCGCTGTCTGCACGAAGTAGACGTGCCGGCCGGTGTGCTGGCTCCAGGCGCAGTGCAGCGCCACCAACACCAGGATGCCGATGGAGGCGGCGGCCAGCGTGAGGGCGCTGTCGGAGGCTGTGCCCCCCACCGCCAGGGCCGCGAGCATCAGCCCGCTCACCACGAGCCCGGTGTCACGTCCCCACGCCAGGCCGCCCGCGACGTCCGGCCGGCGCCTCCGCACCCACTCCTGGGCGGCATGGAGGGCCAGCACGCCCACCGAGGCAGCCAGGGACAGGGCCGCGCCATGGACGATGAAGAGCTGGCCATAAGGCAGCGTCGGACCGACGCGGCCCGCGCGAATCGAGAGGACGGCCATGAGCGAGGCGACAAAAGTGCCGCCCACCCCCCAGGCCCCCAGCGTCGCGATGAGCGAGGCGAGCGTGCCCTTCCACTGAAACGCCGCCACGAGCACGGACGCGGCGACGAGCGCCAGCGTCACGGGCAACGCGGGAGAGACCATCCAGCTCCCGCCCATGCTCAGCAGCATCTCCCCCAGGAGGTTGAGCGCGGCCAGCGTCGACGACGGCGTGCCATTCGTCGCCAGCGCGTACACGAGCCCGGCCAGCAGGTAGATGGCCATGGCCTGGTGGATGCGCATGCGAGCGGCGCTCTCTGGCAGGCCCCTGCGCCGGACAAGCCACGGCCCCAGCGTCACCACCGCCAACCCCACCAGCGCGAGCACCGGGCCGGGCCACACCTCGAAGATGTCCACGCGGTGCGCCAGCGCGTGGACCAGCAGGAGGATGCTCGCGCCAAGCACACCGCGTCCCTGCACCCTGGCCCCTCCGAGGAACAGCACCAGGCCGGTGATGCAGACCAGGCCCGCCGCCGTGAGCCCGGGCTGGAAGAGGGCCGCGAGGAAGACCGCGCCCACACTGAGGACCGAATGGCGCCGCAACAGGTGCTGGAAGGACTCGGGCAGCCCCCGGAGCGAGGCCACGGCGTAGACGAGCCCCGCGGCGGCGATGCCCGCGAAAGCCCGCTGCCACAGCAGGAACACCGTGTCTCCAGGCGCGAGCCACGCGGCCTTGTCGAGCCAGTGCAGGGACTCGGCGCCGATGCGCACCCACATGCCTTCGGACGTCCCCGAGGGCGTGAGCCTGGGCCCGAGCAGCGACTGCCTCGCGGCCCAGAGCGCCGCGCCGGGCAGGCCGAGCCAGAGCCCCACGCTCGCGAGCCGCACCGAGCGCGCGGACACCGAGAGCAGCAACATCAGCACCGCGGGCCCCAGCAACATCAGGGGCGGGATGAGGGCCAGCGCACGGGACGGACGGGGCAGGCCGACGAGGAGCGCGCCTTTCAGGAGCACACAGGCCAGCACCGCCACGCCCAGATGGGGAACCCAGTGGTAGAGCGTGCCGTGACGAGGCTTCTCCAGGAGCCTGGCGACCCAAGGACCGAAGCGCCGTGTCGCCAACGCGACGCCCCAGAGCGCGACGCCGATGAGCGAGGTCCGCAGGGCGGCGACGTCCGGCGGCGACGGTCGGCCCGCGCGGTTGACCAGGGCGGTGAGCGCGATGAGCACGCCCAGCGACGCGAGCGTCACCACCGAGCCGCGCAGGTGCCAGGCCTCGAAGCCGCGCGACACGAAGGCCACGAGCGCGACCAGGAGGAGCAGACCGGCCGCGAGCAGGCACGTGGCGCGCTCGGCGTCCGTGGGCCTGGACAGCCACGCAGCCAGCGTGAGCGTGGCGACGAAGACCTGCACCAGCGCCACCGTGGCGAAGCCGTCCGTGAAGAGCGGCAGCCCTCGCGCCCCGAACGGGAGCCGGAAGAGGTCGAGCACCCGCCTGCTCCAGGGGCTGGGAGCGGCGCCCGTCCTGTCAGTGGGGACGGGCGTGCGGCCGCGAAGCGCCGCGAAGGCCGCGAAGCCTAGCGCCAGGGATGCGGCGACGAGGGCGGCTCGGGCGGACGCGAAGTCAGAGACGGTGCCCGCCACCTGGGACACCGCGAGCGCGAACCCCGACGCCGCGAGGACCCCGACGAGCCGGCTTCCGTCCCGCCGGACACGCAGCAGCAGCCAGGCCGTGATGACGGCCGTGGGCAAAGCGGCGAGCACGCGGCCAGGCAGCCCGAAGGCGGACGACAGCACGTCCGGCGCCACCGGGGTGGCGTCCACGGCCAGCAGGACTCCCGCCGCGGCCAGGCCGAGGGAGAGGTCATCCAGGGGCAGCAGTCCGTCTTGCCGCGAGCCCCGCCGGGCCCACGCGGCCTGGACGAGCCCCAAGGCACCGTAGAGCCCGCTCACGAGCGCGAAGACGGCCAGGCGGCCCCAGCTCCCCTCCAGGCCCGGAGTCCCCTGGGCGCAGGCGAGCACACCGAAGAGCAGACCCGCGCCGCCCAGGTAGTGCAGGCCCCGCCAGCGCCAGCCGCCAGCGACGTGCGCGGCCCCGGCGATGACGAGCCCCGTCATCACCCGGGCCCACGGCGAGTCGGAGCGGCCCACCTGGGTCACCAGGGGCATCGCCACCAGCGCGCCGAGGACGGTCCAGGCGAGCAGGCGGATGCGCAGCCCCGGGAAGGCGCTCCACCGCGCCAGCAGCATCAAGCCCGCGACCGCCACCGTGCCGCCGAACACCCACCAGCCCGGGTCCGCGGGCGCCAGTGTGCGCGCGAACAGGGCTCCGGCGAGCAGCGTCGACATCACCAGGAGGTGCACCAGGGCCCGCCGCCGGGGCTCCAGCAGGAAGAAAACCCCCGCCGCGAGGAGCGGCGCGAGCGCCGAGGCGAAGTCGACCTGGAGGTCCCCACCCGGCTGGACGGCGAACGCGCCCAGCGCCCCCGCGAGCGCGCCGCTGGCGAGCACCGCGCAGGCGACCACCTCCAGCACCGGGCTCACGCGTGGGTGGGACTCGCGCGCGGCGTCGGTGGTCGCGGCCACGACGATGACGGTGGCCAGCGCCTGCGCCCACAGCGTGAAGCCGGCGAACAGTGCGCTGCCCGGCTCCAAGGCGTCGAAGCCCGACGGCGCGCTCGCCACGCCGAAGACGGCGAGCCACAGCGCGCCATAGAGCGCGGCGCTGGCGCCCACGAGCGCCGTGTTCTCCGACGTCGGCCCGCGTGCGCGCCAGGCCGTGGTCCCCAGGGCCACCACGCCCACGCAAGCACACAGCGCGCGCAGCCAGGGCGCGTCGCCCAGCGCCATCAGCGGCAGCCCGGCGAGCAGCGAGGGCAGGAGCGCCACCGCCAGGGACGTCACCGGCGTGCCATGCAGCAGCCGTCCCGCCGACCGCAGCGGCACCAGGCCCAGCGCGGCGACACCGAGCGCCACCGCGGAGCCGAACCCGGGTGACAGCGCGAACAGCGACGACAGCGCGATGAAGGAGACAGGGAGCAGCGCGAGTCCGATGCCCGCGAGGACGCGGCCGACGGGCATGGAGCGCCGGGAAAGGAACACCCCCAGCCCGATGAAGCCCGCGTGATAGCCCCACAGCGCGCCCGTGACGAGGAGCTGGCGCGGAACCCCACCCAGCGCGCGCCAGGCCTCGCGCACGCCCATGAGCGAGCCGCCCAGCACGAGCATCGCGCCGAGGAACCACCAGATGAACTCCTGGAACCGGGGCGTGCTCTCCGGCTGTGCATCAAGCGCCACGACGGCTTCAAGTCCCCCGCTGAGCGGACCCGACGCATCCCGGGTGAAGAACGTCTGCCCGGAGTCCAGCGCCGCGCCCAGGTCGTCATCCCCTGACTCCGAGCCAGGCCGGAGCTCTCGACGCTTGCGCGCTTTCTGCTCCCGCTCCGCCTTCGCGGCTTCGTCCAACGAGCGCGCGAGCGCCGCGCCCCAGCCCCACAGCCGCGAGCCTCCCGCGCTTCGAAGCGAGCTCGCGACCCTGTCGGCCCAGGCCTCCGCGCGCGTCGCCGCGTCAACGGGAGGAACGGCCACCGGCGCTTGGAGGTCGTCAGCGGGAGCGGGTTCGACTTCCGCCACCACGGGTGTCCCGGCGTGAAGGTCGTTCGCGGCAGGCGCCAGGGACTCGGCGAGCCGGGCCGCGGTGACGCCATCAATGACGGCGCTGGCCTGCCAGCCTTCGATGTGCCGCCGCAGGGTCTCCCTCACGAGCGCGTCGAGCTGCGGCGCGGTGGCGGGCACGAGAGGGGAACCGCACTCCTGACACATGGCACCCGAGGCCACGTCGCGGAGCCGGGCACAGACTTGGCAGATCATGATGCGACAGCATAGCCTCAATCCCCCCCGCGCTCGGTGGATGCTCGCGAACAGAAGGAGCAGTCCCCCGAGCTACGGGGCGAGGACGGAGCAGCGTCCACCCGCTTCAGCAATCCCGGGGGCAGGTGAGCTCCTCGAAGGGAGCGCAGACCCCGTCACCGCAAGCGGTCGAGGGGTAGCAGTCCCAGGGACACGTGCTGGGCAGCTCGCGCCCGTTGCAGACGCCATCGCCGCACTCGGAGCCGCAGTCCACGGGGCAGTTCGCGGAGTGCTCGCCACCGCCGCAGATGCCATCTCCACACCAGGCGGGTATGCCGCAATCCTGGGGACAGGTGTTGGACGTCTCACCTCCGTTGCAAGCGCCATCGCCGCAGTAAGGGGGGCCGCAGTCCTCGGGACAGGTGTCCGCCGTCTCGGTGCGAGCGTCGCAGATACCGTCACCGCACAAGATGAGCACACCACAGTCCTGAGGACAGCTGCGGGAGGTCTCGCGCCCGGAGCACACATGATCCCCGCAGAAGTCGAGCGAGGCCTCCGACCGCGCCAACTCCTGCTCGGCCTCCACGGGCCCACATGCAGCGAACAACCCCAACGACATGCCAGCCACCAACATGACCAGACGCGCGTTCATGTGTGCCTCCTTGAAAAATGGAGCCGCACATATCAGCGCATCCTCAATCAATAGACAATGCCGAGCGGAGCGCGGCAAGCGCGGGCAACCTGGGAAGGCCCCTCGCCGCGACACATGGCGCGGCGAGGAGCCGGGGCCCATCAACGCATGACGTCAGCTACGGCACCCCGGGGTACGTGAAGGACGCGACATGCGACGGGTGGCCCGGGTAGCAGTCAGTCCCCGTGTCGCCGCTGACGACAGCGCCCCAGTAGATGAGGTACGGCTGGTCGAGCCGCAACACCGTGACGGTATACGAGACGGGGTCCGCCGCGCTGGGCGGAGGCGAGTAGCTGGCCGCCTTGAAGCAGACGTCGTAGGTGCCAGCCGGCGGGATGGCGCTGGTGCTCCAGATGACCCGCTCCGGCCCCCACCCCGATGACGCGGTCAGGTCCAGCGCACCGAAGTCCGTCCCAGCGTCGGGCCCGGGGTTGCCGCCGTGGATGACCTTCCCCGTGGGCGTCCGGACGACGAGGTTCCCATCGCCGAAGCGCGCCCACGACGTGGCGATCTGCAGCCGAAGGCCCTCCTCCACGCAGACGCCCTGCGAGCAGGTGTCCCCCGCGCCACAGACATTGCCGCAGGCGCCGCAGTTGGACGCATCAGACGACAAATCCACGCACTGCGCGCCGCACTGCACCGTGGGCGGCTGACAGGCGCCGCCCACGCACTCGTAGTTTCCGGGTGTATTCACGCACAGCTGTCCCGGCTGGCACACGGCGGTCCCATTCGCGCACTCGTCAATGTCATCGCATGTCCAGCCATTGCCGGAGTAGCCCGGAAGGCACGTACAGGTGTAGCTGCCCGGCGTGTTCATGCAGCTCGCGTTCACCGAGCACTGCGCGGTGCCATTCGTGCATTCGTTGATGTCCGCGCAGACGCTGGGCGCGCCGGAGCAGGTGTAGCCCGGCTCCACCTGGCAGCCCCCGCTGCAGCCGTCTCCCGGCGCCACGTTGCCATCGTCACACTGCTCCCCTGCGTTCAGCTCGCCATCGCCACAGATGGCGCCGCCACCGAAGCCCGTGTCCTCCACGGCGTCCACGCTGAACAACGAGGCCAGCCCGCCACGCAGCCGCACGTACCGGTAGGGCGTCGCGTTGCTGAAGGGCACCAGCGCGGAGTGCGTACCGATGCCCAGGTCCAAGAGCGCCGCCTGTCCCGTGCTGATGAGGCTCATGTCCGCGGCGAGGAAATCCACCTGGGCAATCACCGCCACCGCCAGCCCCCGGTAGTAGATCCGCAGAGGCCCCGTGCCCTCTTCTCCAACGCCCATGTCCAGCAACAGCGCGCCCCCCAGGAGGCCCAGGAAGCTGGCGACGTTCCCATCCGGCGGTCCCACGGCATTGTTGGGATTGATGACCGCGACGATACCGCTCGGGACGACCGCGTTGGCGTAGGGGTCATTCACCTTCGATACCTTGCTCGAGGCCCACTCGACCTCCGACTGCGCCTCCTCGGAGACGAGGGGCTCCTCCTCCAATTGGGGCCCGCACGCTCCCAGCATTCCGAACGCCAGGGCCGCGCACATCCAATGCCAATTGGGGGTCACTCGACTGCCATTCATTATCCTGCTCCATTCGATTTGTACTGGGGGATGGCGGCGTGACAAGCAGACAACGAAACAAGGCCGCCAACACCAAGCTAGGCACGAGGCCCCGGATGCAGCTCAAACGCACGCATGTCACCCCGGAACTCGCATGCCATTGAACAGCATTTCCGCCAGAGGCCGCCGCGACGAACGGCACGCGACACCCATCCTGGACATGAAGGCCGAAGCCTCAGCGCCCAGCGCGAGCAATGACTCTCAATTCTCAGGACTGGAGAGGCACCATTGAAGGCGCGAGTGAGGATACAGCGGCGGCACAACCGCGAGCGTCGAAGAGGAAGCCGTCCTTGATTCACGCGAGGAAGCGCGGCCCTTCTGCGACAACGAATCCTACTGGATTGACTTCTATTCGGACGCGAGCCTCACGTGTTGGGTCTGCTTCAAGCCCTGCGGTCGCAACGAGACGGCGCACATCACCAGGCGACAGACGGCTTTCGCCGTGACGGACGTCTACTCCGTCTGCCGTTAGCAGCCTTTGTCTCCGTTTCCACCAGGAACGCCGGCGGCGGCGCGATGCGTCATCCGGCGACGCAATCCATCCCAACCCACCGGGTGTCAAAAACACACCATTTACAATACGTAAAAACCCTCATACACACCGCACGTCTCCAATTCGGGGACAACTCGCAATGAGGGGGAAGTCATGAAGAAGTTCAATACGTTGGGAGTTGTGGGTCTGCTGTCTCTGGCCGCCGTGGGCTGCGGCGGGGAGTACACGCCGGAGGAAGAGCAGGCCATGCAGCAGCCGGAGCTGGGCGATGTGGCGCAGGCCGCGGAGTACGCGACCATCGACGCCATGCAGACACGTGATTTCTCGACGTGGCTGTTCGGCTCGACGCCGTTCATCATCGAGAACCTGTCCAGTACCCACTCGACGCCCTACTACGCGTACTGCGGTGGCAACTCCACCTCCGGCACCATCGCCGCGGGCGCGACCATCACCGGCAGCCTGATGTGCAACTGGCCCGGTTCGCGCCTGTACGTCCGCAACAACGGCACGCTCACCGGCAACCAGCGCCTCTACGTCACCACGTACTGAGCCACGTAGCCCCGCCATCCGGATGGCGCATTGGGGGAGCCCTCTGCAGGGGGTTCCCCTTTTTCACGTCCGTCCGGCCCTTGACTGAACGTGCATTCAGGCCCACGGTGCGCCCATGAAGGCGCGCCCCATCGACAATCCGCCCAACCCGTGGGCGAGCACCGAGGTGGAGTACCTGGACGAAATCCCCCCGTCCAAGCTGGAGGTCTTCGAGGACCACAGCCGGCAGGTGCTGTCCCACAACGACAGCCCGGACGTGGGGTTCAGCTGGAGCGTCAACCCGTACCGGGGCTGCCTCCACGCCTGCGCGTATTGCTACGCGCGGCCCACGCACCAGTACCTGGACCTGGGCGCGGGCACCGACTTCGAGACGAAGCTGGTGGTGAAGCCCCGGGCGCCGGAGCTGCTCCGCGAGGCCTTCGAGAAGCCCTCCTGGAAGGGCGAAACCGTCGTCTTCAGCGGCGTCACCGACTGCTACCAGCCGCTGGAGGCCTCGCTGCGCCTGACGCGCGCCTGCCTGGAGGTCTGCGCGGACTACCGGAACCCGGTGGGCATCATCACCAAGGGCGTGCTCGTCGAGCGGGACCTGGACGTCCTCCAGCGGCTGGCCCGGGACGCGCGCCTGTGGGTCAGCGTCAGCCTCCCCTTCCACAACGCGGAGCTGGCCCGGGCCATGGAGCCCCATGCGGCCTCCCCCAAGCGCCGGCTGCTGACCATCCGCCGGCTCACCGAGGCGGGCATCGACGTGGCGGTGTCGGTGGCCCCCATCATCCCGGGCCTCAACGACGAGGACATCCACCGCGTGCTGGCCGCGGCGCGTGAGGCCGGCGCCACCCGCGCGCATCACACGCTGGTGCGGCTGCCTGGCCCGGTGCAGGACGTCTTCGCGGAGCGGCTGCGCGCGAAGCTGCCCCTGCGCGCGGAGCGGGTGCTCCACCGTATCCGGGAGACTCGCGGCGGGGCGCTCAACGACAGCCGCTTCAAGCACCGCATGCGCGGTGATGGCCTCTACGCGGAGACCCTCCACCGCCTCTTCCACACGTCGGCGCGCAAGGTGGGCATCCGCGCCTCCTACGTCACCGAGGACGCTCCGGACACCTTCCGGCGCCCGGAGCGCAAGCCGCCGCCCACGCCGCAGCTCAGTCTCTTCTGAGCGCGCACGCGGGCGGCGGGCGTCATTTCCGGAGGGCTTGAACCACCGTGATGAGGATGACGGAGCCCACCGTCGCCACCAGCAGCGACCAGAGGTTGAAGCCCGTCACGCCGGTGCCGCCCATCAGACTGAAGACCCAGCCACCAATCATGGCCCCGACGATGCCGGTGGCGATGTTGGCGAACATGCCCATGCGGGCGTTGGTGCCCTTGATGATGCTGGCCAGCCAGCCCGCGATGCCACCCAGCACCAACCACGTACAGATACCCATGACGACCTCCTTCGTGCCCTCCGGTTGCTATCAGACCTCCCGCCCTCGCGCAGCGGCCGGCCGTCTTCCTCGTGTACGCACGGGCCCCGGAACCCATTGCCTCCGGCCCCTGAAACGGCGATGCCCCGTGCCTCCCAGGGAGACACGGGGCAGCCGCGGCGCTTCGGATTCGCGCGCCTGACGTCACTCAGTCCTTGCCGAGCATCCCGTCACGCAGGCTGCCGTCCACCGGGTTCTTGCCCACGAAGACGGAGAACAGCGCATCGGAGAAGTCCTTGCCCTCGACGGAGATCTCCTTGCCCGTCTTGCTGGACACCTGCGTGCCCTGGCCGGGGACGTAGGTGAGAATGAGCTCGTCACCCTTCTTCACGTCCGGGATGGCCGCGTTGAAGGTGTCCAGCTTGGGCTGGAGCTCCGCCAGCTTGGCGCCGGCGTTCTTCTTGAAGCCGTCGCCAATGGCCTCGACGATGGTCTTCTTGTCCAGGTCCCGCAGCATGTACATGCGCACGCGCTTCACCTGGTCCGAGCTGATGATGGCCGCGCCGTCCTTGGACGGCGTCTCCAGGTAGAGCCCCGCAGTGTAGACCTTGAACACGAACTTGCTGCGCAGGCCCACGCCGTTGAGCTTCAGCTCCTTGCCGGCGACGGTGGCCGTCTCCGGGTACTTCACCCCCGCGACGTCCTTGGCGAAGGCCGGGGCTGCGAGCATCAGGGACAGCACGACGGTGGTCAGCGTGGCTTTCATGAATCCTCCGGGTGTGGGTAATCCGTGCGGTTGGACGCAGCCTACCCGCGCGTCTTCACGAAATGGTCCATGAAGGCGACCAGCGTGCGCACATTCTCCACGCTCACCGCGTTGTACATGGAAACGCGGATTCCTCCGGCCGTCCGGTGCCCCTTGAGGCCCACCATTCCTTGCTGCTTCGCGTCAGCAACGAAGGCCGCCTCCAGCGCCTCCGTGGGCAACTGGAAGACAGCGTTCATCACTGAACGGGACTCACGCTCCACCGGCGCGCGGTAGAAGTCCGGGTGCCGGTCCACGGCCCCGTAGAGCAGCGCCGCTTTTTCCCGGTTCCACTGCTCCAGCCGCGGCAGACCGCCGACGGAGTCGATCCACTCCAGCACGTTGCGCACCAGGTAGACGGCGAAGGACGGCGGCGTGTTGTAGAGCGAGTTGTTCTCCGCGTGCGTCGAGTAGCGGAAGATCTTCGGGATGTCCTTGCGCCCGCTGGCGAGGTAGTCCTTGTCGGCAATCACCACCGTCACGCCCGACGGGCCCAGGTTCTTCTGCGCGCCGGCGTAGATGAAGCGGAAGGGGCGCACGTCGAACTTCCTCCAGAGGAAGTCCGAGCTCATGTCGGCCACCAGCGGAACGCTTCCCACCTCCGGGAAGTCGTGCCACTGCGTGCCGAAGATGGTGTTGTTGCTCGTCAGGTGGACGTAGGCTGCCTTCGGGTCCAGCCGCAGCTCGTCCTGGCGCGGAATGCGTGTGTAGCGCTTGTCGGGCCGCACCGTGCTGGCGGCCATCCTCGGGGCGCCGTAGTACTTCGCCTCGTCGAAGGCCTTCTCGCTCCACACCCCCGTCATGAGGTAGTCCGCGCTGGCGCCGGACGGCAGGAAGTTCATGGGCACCTGCGCGAACTGATGGGAGGCGCTCCCCGCCATGAAGAGAATCTGGTGGGTAGGGGGAACCTCCAGGAGCCGGGCCATCAGGGAGAGCGTCGCCTCGTGCACCGCCATGTATTCCGGGCTCCGGTGACTGTGCTCCATCACCGACATTCCGGACCCCTGGAAGTCGAGCAGCTCGTCGCGGGCACGCTCGAGCGCCGGAAGCGGGAGGCTCGCCGGGCCAGGATTGAAGTTGATGACGCGCATGAAAGTGTCCTTTAGGGAGATGAACAGCCGTGGGGGCATTCTTCTCCCCACCGCCCCCCTGAGTGCCAGCGGGAAGAAGCCCGCCCGCCTGCCCGCTGGGGGACGACATGGCAGCGGCCGGCTCTGTGGCCGGCGGGCGTTCACGAGGGTCAGGAGGACAGGTGGGTGCGTCGGAGGGACTGACGGAGTGGGTGCGGCGGGCATCGCAAGGGCAGGCGGCTGCCTACAGCGAGCTCTACCGTCGCACCCGTCCCCTGGTGACGCGGCTGGTAGGCGGCTTCTCCCAGCTGGACGCGGATGAGGTGGAGGACGTCATCCAGGAGACCTTCGTCCGGGCGTTCCGGGGGCTCCCCCGGCTGAAGGAGCCGGGGGCCTTCGAGTCATGGCTGCTGTCCATTGCCCGGAACCGGGCCAGGACGCGGCTGGAGCGGAAGTCCAGCACCCGGCGGCTGGAGGAGGACGTGGCGGACCCGGAGCCGGAGGCGGTCCCCCACCTCCCCGAGGCGCTGCAACTGGAGCGTGACATCGAGGTGGTGCGGCGGCTCATCGCGGAGCTGCCCGAGGGCGAGGAGAAGCGGACGGTGCACCTCTTCTACGTGGAGGGTGAGCTGTCCGCGCGGGAGATCGCGGAGAAGCTGGGCGTGGGAAAAAGCGCGGTGACGATGCGGCTGGAGCGGTTCCGGTCTCGAATCAAGCGCGAGCTGCTGCGGCGAGTCCTCGCCGGCCGGTGGGAGTGAGGGTTCATGAAACACCTGGACGACGGCGCGCTGAGCGCCCTTTCCCGCCGAGAGCCCGAGGCCGTGGCGTACTTCGCCGGACACCTGGCGCACCCGTGCGAGACGTGCGAGGCGTTCCTCGCCACGCACCCGGGCCCGGGCCTGCTCGACGGGCATGTGGACGCGCTGCTGCTGGGGCTCGCGCCGCCCGGCGCGTCCGCCCCGCCCCTGGATGAAGTGGGCCTGGCGCGCGTGCGCCGCGCGCTGCGAGCGCATCGGCCCGCGGCCGGGCGCTGGGGCATGGTCGCAGGAGGGCTCGCCGCGTGCCTGCTGGCGGTGGTGTTGCTGCCCCGCATGCGGGCGGAGGCCCCCTCCAGCCAGGGAGGCACCGCGGCGGAATGGACGGGTGAGAAGGGGCGCCTGGCGCGCATCGCCCTGGAGCTGTCGGTGGTGGCACGCGACAGCGAGGGAGGCTTGCGGCGCCTGGACCCGGGCAGCCCGGTGAAGGATTCGGAGGTGTTGCTCCTGCGCTACCACGCCACCGAGGCGGGCACCGCCCTGCTCTTCGAGCAACGGCAGGGCGAGGCGCCGGCGCTGCTGGGCCGCTTCCCCCTGGTCGCGGGCACGCATGACCTGCAGGGGCCGCAGGGGCTCGCGGGCGTGAGCCTCGCGGGCGAGACCGGCCCGGTGACGCTGTGGCTGGTGGGCTCCGCCGGTTCGCCACCCGAGGCCGCGGCGGTCGGTGAAATGTTGGAGGGACGAAGGGGGGCGGGCTCCCAGGACCCGCTGGCCATCATCCGGTTCGACGTGAGCGTGAGAAGCAGCCAGAATCGTCCCTGAACGGTTCCACGTGAGGCGCCTCCTTCCCATCCTGCTGGCCTGTCTGGCCGCGTGCGCGACGCCCTCCTCCTCCGGAGAGAAGGGCGGGCTGGTGCCGCTGAAGCTCGATGAAGCGTCGCTGTCCAGCGCCTACAAGCCACGCCGGATGGCCCTGCTGGTGGGCATCGCCTCGTTCGACGATCCGCGCTGGAAGGGGCTGCGCTACACCGGCAAGGACGCTCGTGATCTCGGCGCCGCGCTGGAGGACCCCGCGCGCGGCGGGTTCGACCAGGTGCGCGTGCTCACCCGCCGCGAGGAGACGACCCGCGAGGCCATCCTCGGGGCGCTCCGGCAGCTCAAGAAGGAGGCGAACCGGCCCGACGACGTGGTGGTCGTCTACTTCTCCGCGCACGGAACGCTGGCGCGCGACGCGAAGGGCGAGCTGCGCCGCTACCTGGTCACCCGCGACGCGGCCTACCGGGACATTCCCCAGACGGCGCTGAGCATGGACGCGCTGAAGGCGGAGTTCGACGGGCTGGCCAGCCGGCGCCGCATGCTGGTGCTGGCCACCTGCCACAGCGGCAGCGGCAAGTCGTTGCTGCCCAAGGAACTGAAGGCGGAGCTGGAGGGCATCAAGTCCAGCTTCTACGCCCGGCCGCTGGAGGAGTCGTCGCGCGCGTCCATGGTGTTCGCCGCCTGCGACTGGGGCGAGACGGCGCGCGAGGACGAGAGCCTGCGCAACGACATCTACACCCACTTCCTCATCGACGGCTTGAGCGGCGCGGCGGACCGCAATGGTGACGGCGCCGTCACGGCCACCGAGGCGCATGACCATGCACGCCGCCGCACCTTCGCCTTCACCGAGGGGCGGCAGCGGCCGTCGGCGGAAATCCTGGAGGTGGGCGCGGACCCCGTGGTGCTCTCCGGCAGCATCACCCGGACGGGCCGCCCCGAGCTGTTCTCCTACAACCCGCGCCTGGATGGCTTCACGCTCAAGGTGGACGGCGAGGCGCGGACGGACCTGCCCGGCGGCGCGGCGGTGACGCCCGGCAAGCGGACGGTGGAGCTGACCAAGGGCGACGCTGTCCTCATGCGCCGTGACGTGGAGGTGGGCCAGGGGGACCGTCTGCCCCTGGAGCGCCTGCTGGCGGAGGCCTTCCCGCGGCGCTCGCTGTCGCTGCTGGGCGGCGTGTTCAGCTTCGCGGATGCCCGCAGCCGCACCGAGCTGCTGCCCATGTCCCCCGAAGTCGCCCTGTCACTGCGGCTGGAGGACCGGCCGCTCCAGGATTTCGGACTGCTCTTCGACGTGGCCTTCAGCACCGGCAACCGGGCCCTGCGGCTGACGCCGGGCAGCGAGGTGCCCTTCCGCTACACCACCGTCTCCGCGGGCGCGGCCCTCCCCTACCTGTGGCGCTGGGAGCGGCTGACGTTGTTCGCGGGGCCGCGTGTGGCCGGCCTGTACCTCAGGCGGTCCTTTGACGTAGAGGCTGCCGCCAACGGGCAGCGGTTCTTCACCGTCAGCCCCGGCGTGGTGGGCGGCATCGTATGGCGGGTGGGTGAGCGGCTGGAGCTGATGTCACAGGCCCAGTTCATGCTGACGTATGTCGTTGTGGATGGGCAGGGGCAGGCCGTGGGTTTCACGGGTGGCTGGGCCGGCGCGGGATATCGTTTTTGATGCGCTCAACATTTCACATCGCTGTGGCCGCGCTCGTGGCCTGCTGCGCCGCGGGCTGCGGCAACCTGGAGAACGCGCCCTTCCGGGTGGGCACCGTGCACGGGCAGCTCACGGAGAGCGACCCGTCGGTGGCCATGGTGTCGCTGGTGGCCCAGCCGGGCGTGAGCAGCCACGTCGACGCGGACGGGCGCTTCACCCTGGAGGACGTCCCCACGGGGCTGGCGGAGCTCTTCATCGTCGCCACGGCCGAAAAGGCCGCCCGCGTCCAGGTGCAGGTGCTGGGAGGCCAGTCCGTCCAGGTGCAGCCGGTGGCGCCCACGCCCGCGGGCTTCCTCGACCTGCGCGTGAGGGCGACCAACGGCTTCCGGCTGTCTGCGGCGGAGGTGTCCGTGGCGGGCACGCCCTTCCAGCGGCTGCTGCTGGACGCGCAGGGGCGGCTGCGCGTGGGGCCGCTTCCGGACGGCTGTTACTCGGTGACGGTGACGGCCCTGGGCTTTGCGGCCACCCAGGTCGAGGACTGCGCGGGCCCTGGCGAGAAGAAGCAGCTCAACGTCGACCTGGAGGTGGACGAGTCGCTCCTCGAGCAGGGCTGCCAGGAGATTGGCTGTGTGGAAGGCCTGGTGTGCGCGCCGAACAAGAAGTGCCTGGAGTGCTTCGGCAACTCGCACTGCGGCGCGGGCCTGACGTGCAGGGGCAACCGCTGCGAGGGCCCCGGCCCACTGTGCGCGCCCTGCACGGGCGACTGGCAATGCGCCGCGGGGACGCAATGCGAGGTGCTGCCCGAAGCAAGCGCCGCGTGCGTGGCCCTGTGTGGCGGCGACGATGATGACGACTGCCCCCCCACGACCCAGGCCCTGCCGGCCGACGATTGCTCGGCGCGATGCGCGCCGGGCTTCACCTGCCAGTCCGGACGGTGCCTGCCGGATGCCGCGAACTTCGCGGGCTGCCATGCCCTGCGGCGGCTGGACGCGCCCTGCACCGACGACGCGAGCTGCCACGAGCTGGGGCTGCCCGGAGGGCGCTGCGTCAGCGGAGCCTGCACGGTGCCCTGCGCGACGGACCGCGACTGCCCGGGCAGCCGGCGGTGCGTGGCTTCATCGGAGGGCCCCGTCTGCCAGCCCGGAACGTGACACCGTGGCGCGCCAGGGACCGCGCTACGTGGGCACGGCGCCAGGCCTGGTGACGTCCCCCTGGCACTGAGCGCCCGGACAGCGCGGGCCCTTCATTCCCCGCCGCCGTCAGCCGGGAGGAGCACCAGGCCGTCGCGGCCGAAGCGCGTCACCGTTGCTCGCAGGTCGGATTCCGCCATGCCCGTGGCCGCCACCACGTCCGACAGGGCCAGCCCTTCCACCGCCATCTTCAGCACCAGCAGCGCCGGTGGCGTGGCGGCCATGTAGAGCGTCTTCAACTGCTCCGGGTGGCGCCACAGCAGCGCCAGCTCCGCGCCCGCCTCCGGTGACACCGCGGAGCCTCGAGCCCGCACGTACGCACACACGTGGAAGTCGTGCTCCAGCACCACCAGGGTGGGGTTGGCCGTCAGCCGCTCCACGCGCTCGGGAACAGGCTCCAGGGACGCGAACACCGCGAAGTCGGTCCACTCGAAGCGGGCCAGTGCGGGCACGAAGGGCGCCAATCCTCGCGAGGCCGCCGCGTCCGCGAGGAACTCGGGGAAGCCCTCACACAGGTGGTTGAGCTCATGGTGCCGCGCGGGCCGCGTCCGCGTGAAGGCCACCACCAGTCCGTCCCAGGCGTCCTGCCCCAGGGCCTGGCGCGTCAGCGGGAACACCTTGTCCAGTGCGGAGCGCACGTGGCCGCGCACGAAGCCGCCGTAGAGCGACACCCGCTCACGCGGCGCCTCCCACCCCGGGTGCCTCGCGTACAGCGCGGCCAGGGCCTCCGGGCCGGGCTCGGCGAGGTAGGCCCCCATGCTGTCGAAGAAGTCGCGCAGGGACGGCTTCATCGTCCGGCGACCTCTCGCAGCGCCGACCGCGCCACGTCCGCCTCGTCCAACACCGCGTCCAGGGAGGGAATGTCCTGGTCCCACTCGATGAGCGTCGCCACGGGGCCGGTGCGCGCCAGCACGTAGCGGTAGAGCGACCACACGTCGTCGCAGACGCGGTCGCCATGCGTGTCGACGATGACGTCCGGGTAGCACGTGTGGCCGGCCAGGTGAATCTGCACCACGCGCTCCAGCGGCAGGGCGTCCACGAAGGCCCGCGCGTCGTAGCCATGGTTGCGCGCGTTGACGTAGACGTTGTTCACGTCCAGCAGCAGCCCACAGTCCGCCTGCTCCACGACGTGGCGGAGGAAGTCCGCTTCGCGCAGCGTGCCGCCGGGCATCCGCGCGTAGTAGCTCGGGTTCTCCAGCAGGAAGGGACGGCCCACCCGGTCCATCACCTCGCGCACGCGGGGCACCACGTGGTCGACGGCGGCCTCGCTGAACGGCAGCGGCAGCAAGTCGTGCAGGTACACGCCGTCCAGCCGCGAAAAGCAGAGGTGGTCGGAGAAGAAGGGCGCCTCCACCCGCGCCACCAGCGCCGCCAGTCCCCGGACGTAGTCGTCGTCCAGCGCGTCCGGACCGCCGATGTTCAACCCCACGCCGTGGGGCAACACGGGCCACCGCTCCGCGCATGCGTCCAGCGCGCGCTGCGAGCGCCCACCCAGCGACAGGAAGTTCTCCGGGATGAGTTCCACCCAGTCGAGCGTCCGTCCGATGCGCGGCAGCTCCGCATAGAAGCTCCTGCGCAGCCCGATGCCCGCGCCCAGCGGCCTCAGCCCATGTCGCTGTGCGTACGTCACCACGGCGGAAGCCCTCTCGAGGCGTGGGAAACAACCCGGGCGGCGGTGGAGCTGCTCAGCCGCCCGGCGACGAGGGCCCGGGTTTCACCAGGCCCCCTGGGACTGCGGTCCGGCGGAACTACTCCTTCTTCTCGCCGCCGCAGGAGCCAGCGCCGCACGAGCCGGCGCCACAGCTACCCTCGGCGCCCTTCTCCTCGGTCGCGGCCGGAGCGGCCTCCTGCGCCTCCGTGGCACCGCTGCTCTCCGCGCCGGTCTCCTCGGCGGTGGCGGGCTCCATCTCCGCCGACTTCTTGGTCGCACAACCCGTGGCCAGCGCGGCCAGGGACAGGGTGCCGACAACCGCTGCAAGCGCCTTGACGTTCATGACTGAGACTTCCTTTCGGTACTGCGTGGGGGGTGCTGTGTGGAGGTCGCGGGTGCATTCAGGGTGTTTCGCCGTGGCTGCGCCGACCGACCACCGAATCACGCAACAGACTGTCTCGGGCGGGTACCAGCGAGACGCCGTTGGGTCCTTCCTGGACACCCAGCGCTTCTAGCAGACCGGCCTGCTCCGCAAAAGCGGGCCGCGGCAAGTGCCGCTCCAGCAGAGCATTGAACAGCGGCTGTCCCGCGACGGCATCCACCGCGGCACCAAAAGCCCCGAAGGTCGAGGAACTGCCGCGCGCCGCGAGCAACTCCAGCACGTCATCCAGCCCTTGCGTGTTTCCAGTGATACGGCGCAATTCCACATCCAGATGCAACGCGAAGAGCGCTCCCGTCCAATAGACAGCGAGTGAGAAGCGATCTTGAGACACGGCCTCCCGCATGGTTCGCGTGTCATTGCCCTCGCGCCCCCGAGCGAAGCCGCCCAGCAGTTCCTCCCAGGCGCGCCGCGAGTCCTGCCGTCCGGAGCGCGCACGCGCGACCTCCGTGTAGTAGGTGGCCAGTCCCTCCGACAGCCAGGACACGCGGGGCACGAAGACAGGATGGGTCAGGTGCAGCATCTCGTGGACGGCCACCCAGTCCCGCGCGAAGTCCTCCGGCCGCGCCTCCTGTCCCACGCTGATGGAGATGCTGGGCGGCGAGCTCCAGCGCACCATGCCGAAGACGCTGGGCCCCCGGTGCCCGGGCGCGGGGATGACCCGCACGGTGATGCGGGGATGCGGGAAGGCGCGCCGCACGGTGCGGACCTCCTCGGCGGCCTTGCCCAGCCAGGTGCAGACCGCCTCGTCGCGCAGGTGCGTGAAGTGCCCCAGGATGGCCACGTCCAGCACCGCGTCCGGCAGGCGCACCTGGCACCGGCGGCCTCCGAAGCCGTGGAAGCCCGAGTCCACCAGGTCCTCGCCGCGCAGCCGGTACACGCCATTTTCTCCCGGCTGCCACGGCAGCAATGCGTCGGTGCCCACCAGCGACAGCTCCACGCGCAGCCCCGGCTTCACCACCCGCGGCCGGATGAGGTACACGCGGCCCGCGACGTGCCGCGCATCGCCGTCCCCGGAGCCCTGGAAGAAGTCGGGGCCGCGCTCGCGAAGGGAGGCGTCCAGCGCGTAGCGGTAGCGCAAGAAGCGCGTCCCCCGCGGCAGCAGGACGCGGCCCTCCTGGACGGGCAACCGCTGGACGCCACCATCCTCCCGGTGCGCGGACACGGTCGTCACGGCGCCCGGCTGGCTGAAGAGGAACTCGCGCGGCGTGCCCCGCACCAGCACCACCTCCACGTCCACCGCGTGCTCGGGCTCACGCACGTAGGTGAGGTTGTAGCGCAGCGCCGCCGCATCCGCCCCAGGGTGGGGGCGCAGCGGCGCCTGACACGACAGCAGCGACAGACCAAGCAGGATGACGGCGGCGATTCGGGCCCGCATGCGCGGCGGCGCCCTCCTCCCCCTTCGCGGCCATCCATGCCCACCATCCATACGCGGCGAAGGTTCGCCTATCACGCGCCGGAGGTGAATCGTTCCCCGGCAGCAGGCGCCCCGCTCCGCCCCCCACCGTCGATCTGAAACCGAGCCCCGGGCGCTCCTTGTAAATCGGCGCTTCTTCCTTTGCCGAAACGTGACCCGAGCCCTGCCGCAACGCATCAGTAAATGCTTGACAAGGCGCTGCGGAGGAGGCGGCGGCAGGCTCCCCGCACGCCTCGGAGTTCAGCAATTTCAATAGGTTGAGCACACCAAAAGCCCCAGCTCCGACCGCAGTCCAGCCGGGCCGTCGCCAGGCCGACAGGGGACCTCCCGGATGAAAACGATCATTGCAAATCGGTAAATCGATTTGCAGAGTGGGTAAAGAGCCCGAGGCGCGCGCGGCCATTCGCGATCGCCTGGGGCATCAACGCATCCGGCCATGAACGACAACGCACTGAACGCCAACGTGGGCCTGAAGCTTCGGGGACTGCGCCTTGCACGGAACATCAAGCAGGCGGACGCAGCCAAGGACCTGGGCGTTTCCCCGGCGTACCTGAACCTCATCGAGAAGGGCAAGCGGGTGATGCCCTTCCCCCTGCTCTGGAAGGCCCTGCGCTACTTCGACCAGGACCCCGAGCAGTTCATGTCCACGCTGGGCGAAGGCCGCGTGGACGAAGCGCTCGCGAAGCTGCTGGACGAGCCGCTCCTCAAGAGCCTCGACATCGACCCGGAGTCGCTCCAGTCCCTCTCCGCGGAGCCGAAGCTCGCGGGCACGGTGGCGGCGCTCTTCAACCTCTACAAGAACACCCGCACGCAGTTGGAGAACGTGCTGGCGCAGCTCAACGTCGAGGAGCGCACGCGCGCCCAGGGCGGACTGGGCAACGGCGCCTCGCCCGGCGTGCGCTTCGACTACTCGCCCTTCGACGAGGTCAGCGACTTCCTGGAGAAGCACCGCAACTACTTCCCGGAGCTGGAGGAGCAGGCGGACGCGCTGCGCCGCGACGTGCGCCTGGAGCGGCAGCTCACCAGCGGCCAGCTCATCCGGCTGCTGGAGGAGCGCTTCGGCTACCGCGTCCTCTTCGACGACCCGTCCCCGTCCGGCTCGTCCGTGGTGCGGCGGTTGGACCCGGAGGAGCGGACGCTGACGCTGTCGCCCTTCCTCACCGAACAGCCGCTGAAGTTCCAGATTGCCGCGTCCATTGGCCTGCTGGTGATGGACCGCGAGAAGCTGATGGAGCGCGTGCTGGACGCGGGCCGCATGCGCCACGGGGAGACGCAGCGGCTCATCAAGGTGAACCTGGCCAACTACTTCGCCGGCGCGCTGATGCTGCCCTACGGGGACTTCTTCAAGGAGGTGCAGCGCACGCGCTACGACGTGGAGCTCCTGTCCAGCATCTTCGGCTCCACCTACGAGACGGTGGCCCACCGCCTGTGCAACCTGTCGGACCCGAAGCGGCCCGGGATTCCGTTCCACTTCCTGCGCGCGGACATCGCCGGCAACATCTCCAAGCGCTACAGCGGCACCGGCATCCGCTTCGCCAGCGGCGGCGGAAGCTGCGCCAAGTGGGCCGTGCACCTGGCGTTCCTCAACCCGTCCCAGCTGACGCGGCAGTACTCCATCATGCCGGACGGCACCGCCTACTTCTGCTTCGCCAAGGTGCAGCTCCAGCCGATCGAGGGCTCCATCGTCAAGGGCACCGCGTACTCCATTGGCCTGGGCACCCACGCGGAGAACGCCAAGTACCTGGCCTACGGCCTGCCCACGACGGACCTGCGCAAGGACGCCATTCCGTCCGGCATCTCCTGCCGCTTCTGCGAGCGCACCGACTGCAACCAGCGCGCGGCGGCCAGCTACCGCTTCGCCTTCGCCTTCGACGAGTACACGAAGAAGGACTGCTTCTTCTCCCCCATCCTCGTCCACGAGAAGGCCGAAAAGGCGGAGAAGGACCGGCACCCGGGCGCCCAGTCCCTGGCCGTGGCCGCCAACGGGACTGACGGGAGCGAGAAGGACGATTCGTTGGACAAGACCTCCCGCCGCCGCAAGGGTGGCGACGCCTGAGGCCCCAAATGCACCACCCGCCCGAAGACACCCAACGCACCCACATCCTCGACGCCATCCAGAAGCAGAAGAACGCGCTGGCGCCGCTGCGCATCACCGGCTCGCCCACCGAGGTGGGCCAGGGCCTGGTGACCCTGGCCGAGCTGCACGGCCTGCTGGAGGACCACGCCGCCAGCCGGCAGCTCTACGAAGAGGCGCTCGAGAAGTTCCTGGAGGCGAAGTACAAGCCCGGCCAGGCGCAGGCCCTGATGGGGCTGGGCGTGGTGAAGGCGAACTTCGAGGACCACCGGGGCGCCATCGAGCAGATTGCCCGCGCCGCCATGCTCTTCAACGAGTCCAAGGACCGCGAGGGCGAGGCCCTGGCCCGCGCCTGCATCGGTGAGTCCCTGCGCTCGCTGGGCCAGCCGGAGGCCGCCGAGGAGAAGTACCAGGAGGCGCTCATCCTCCTGCGCCAGACGCGCAACACGGAGCGGGTGGCGCGGCTGCTCATCGACATTGGCGACATCCGCATGGAGAAGGGCGAGTACGAGCCCGCCCGCAAGCGCTTCCTGGAGGCCGTGCCGCTGCTGGAGCAGGGAGAGGACCCGGAGGCGCTCGCGCTGGGCCACCTGCTGCTGGGCGAGTCCGAGGGACTGCTCGGCAACCACGAGGGCGCGCGCCCGCACCTGCTCCGCGCGGTGGAGCTGTACCAGGAGCTGCACGACCACGCGTACGAGGCCCGCGCCCGCTGGGACCTGGGCCTGTCCTGCTACTACCAGCAGGACTTCGCGGCGGCCCGCAAGCAGTTCGAGACGCTGCTTCCGCTCTACCAGGAGCTGGGGCAGCCGGGCGACGTGGCCAAGGTCCAGAACATCCTGGCCCACTTCACCGCGCGCGGCGTGTGAGCGCTCTTCCCTGACACCGGGGAGAGCGCCGTCACACGCGCGCTCCTCTAGGCTTGGATGCCGGCGCCCACGGCGACCGCGAGCAGCCCCAGCACGCCCGCGGCCATCGCCATGTAGCGCCACTCACCCCGCAGGCCCAGCAGCGTGCCCGCTACCGCGAGCCGCGCCACGGGCGTCACCAACAGCAGGGACGCGGCGCCCTTTCGCAATAAGTCGATGGCGACATGCACGCGCTCGGATTGGGGCATGACCTCCAGCCCCAGCGACACGACGAACATCCCGCCGCTGACCACCGCGCCGACGCGCAGCACCCGCGCAATCCACCGGTCGCCCACCACCGCGCGCTCACGGTGATGATGTTGCACCTGCTCCGCCGCCTCCGCGTCCGGTTGCGTCAGCGACGCGGCCCCTCCCGTGACTGCCACGTTGTGCGAAACGGCGGGATGCTCCGCCGCCACCGCCGACGCGGAAGCGCGTGCCGCTCGCGCCTCCTCGGGTTCACTCACTTCAGGATGCTCGGCCACAATCCCTCCCCTCCCTTCCACAGCATCTGTCCCGCGACCACCAGCAACACCACCGCGAACAAACGCTTGAGCACCGCCGTGGGCACCCTCGGCATCAGCCGACTGCCCACATATGCGCCTCCCAGGACACCCACCACCAGCGGCGACACCAGCGCCAGTTTCAGATGCCCCCTCAACGCGTACGCGGCAACGCTCGCGGCGCCGGTGACGCCAATCATCAGGTTGCTCGTCGCGCTGGCCACCTTGAACGGCACGTGCATGCCGTACGCCATCAACGGCACCTTGAGCGGCCCTCCGCCCACCCCCAACAGCGAGGACAGGCCACCGGCCACGAAGGAGCCGGAGATGCCCAGCGGGTAGTTGGTGGGCGCGTAGTCGTCCAGCGCGGCGGGCTCCTGGTGCGGCGAGCGCAGCAGCAACATCTGCAGCGCCACGTAGAGCGTGAAGAGCCCGAACACCACCGCCACCATCGCCGGCGCCACCATGGCCGCCACCAGGCCGCCAGCGATGGCGCCCATCACCGTGGCCAGCTCCAGCGACAGCCCCAGGCGGATGTCACTCAGGTGCTTGTGCACATAGCCCGCGGCGGCGGAGCACGAGCTGGCCACCACGCACATGAGGCTCGCGGGGATGGCCTGCTCCAGCGGAATGTCGAACCCCAGCACCAGCGCGGGCACCAGGACGATTCCGCCTCCGATGCCGAGCATCGCACCCAAGGTACCCGCGAGCGCGCCCACCGCGATGAGGAGTAGGACCGTCATTCCTCTTCGAGGATAGGAGCGGCCTCGCGCTTCGGACAGCGCCATTCCCCGGGAGCGCATGGCTCGCCAGGACGCCTGCTCCGCGGGTGTCACGCCGCCCGTGCGCCCAGCGTCCCTTCGGGGAAGGCCTCCAGGAAGCGGGCGCGCGTACGGGGCGTGAAGGTGCCCCTCGCCATGTAGCCGTGCAACCGACGCAGCACGCCACGCGCCGTCTCCAGCGCGCCTTCCACCTCCGCGGCGAAGTCGAAGGTGTCGTTGCGGTACAGCTCCTGGAACGACAGCCGCGCATAGGCCGGCAACGCGCGCGCCCGGCCCATGGGGCTTGAGAGGAAGAGACCTGAGACGTACAGGCCGCGCACCCAGCCATCCACCTCCGACTTGCCAGGCGCCTGGCCCACACGCTCCTGTGAGGACAAACGAACCAGCTCATAGAGCCCGCCGCCAATGCCCCGCCACGGGAAGCCCGGGCTCTTCACCACCTGACACTTCTCCCGCAGCCGCGGCGTGCCCAGCAGCTCCATGCCGTGCAGCTCACGCAGGTAGAAGAGCGTCTGCGCCCATTCGATGTCGCGGTGCGCCTCCAGGGCGCGCTCACCCCGGCGACGATGTCGCACCACCAGCCTGTCCACCACCGGATACAGCCGACGGTCCACGCACAGGTGCGTGAAGTAGCCCGCGAGCACCGCGAGGCCCGGCTCGGTGCCCACCAGCGCGCCGGAGGCCACCAGCTCCGCCATCTTCAGCCCGAAGCCCACGGGAGCGCGCTCGTGGTACAGCCGCGCGAAGTGCGGCAGCTCCCGTTCGGGCAGGAAGGCGGCGAGCCCGCCGCGGAGGCCTTGGCACAACGGGAGGTCTGGCAGCGCCGCGCCGAAGCGCGCGTACGGCAGGTCCTCTGACAACGCACGCACCCAATCCGCCGGCAGCTCACCCGGGTTGGCGGCCATCCGTTCAATGGCGGTCAGATGCATCAGCAGCGTGGGCATTCCCCACACTGCTACCCAGTGCAACGAAGCAATGCAATGCTCGAATGAAATCCAACGCTTTGCGTGTAACAAGGCGGGCGTTACAGTCCGCGCCCTTTGCAAAAGCCCCAGCCTTTCCACCGTTCAGGAGTTTCACGGCCCATGAACTTCAGCTTCGTCTCCGGCGATGCCACGCGGACGAGCGGCGACCTGCTCGTCATTCCCCTCTTCGAGGGTGAGCTGGGAGACAGCGCCCCGTCCTCCCTCTCCTCGGCGGATGGCGCCCTGGAGGGGCGCCTGCGCGGCGCCGCCACCCAGGAAGGCTTCAAGGCACGCGCGGACCAGAGCCTGGTGATGCACACCCTGGGGCGCACGTCGTCCGAGCGCGTGCTGCTGCTGGGCCTGGGCAACCGCGCCCGCTTCCATCCGGAGGTGCTGCGGCTGGCCGCCGGCCGCGCCGCGAAGACGGCGCAGCGGCTCAAGGTCACCTCGGTGGCGTTCGCCCTGCCGGCCACCGAGTCCGCGCAGGACGCGGTGCGCGCCGTGGTGGAAGGCGTGGCGCTGGGCGTCTACCGCTTCGACAAGTACAAGTCCTCCGCGCGCGAGGAGAAGAAGGGCGCCGCGAAGCTGGGCAAGGTGTCCCTGGTGCTCCCCGAGGGCACGGAGCGCACGCGCGAGCTGGATGACGCGCTGACGCTGGCACAGCGCGTCGCGGAGGCGACCAACTGGGCCCGAGACCTCGTCAACGAGCCGCCCAACGCGGTGACGCCCACGGTGCTGGCAGAGGCCGCGCGTCAGGCCGCGAAGGAAGGCGGGCTGAAGGTCACCATCGGCAACCGCCGCGACATCGAGAAGCTCGACATGGGCATGTTCCTCGGCGTCACCGCGGGGAGCACCGAGGAGCCGCGCCTCATCCACCTGACGTACACGCCCAAGAACGCGCGCGACGCCAAGCAGCCGCCGCTGGCGCTGGTGGGCAAGGCCATCACCTTCGACTCGGGCGGCCTGTCGCTCAAGCCGACGGACGGCATGGTGGACATGAAGACGGATATGGCGGGCTCGGCCGCGGTGCTGGGCGCCATGAAGGTCATCGCCGCGCTCAAGCCGCCCTTCCCCGTGCATGCGTTCATCGGCGCGTGCGAGAACATGCCGGCAGGCAATGCCTACAAGCCGGGTGACATCCTCACCTCGCGCCTGGGCAAGACGGTGGAGGTCACCAACACGGACGCGGAGGGCCGCCTGGTGCTGGGCGACATCCTGACGTGGGCCACCGAGCACCAGCCGGCCGCCATCATCGACCTGGCCACGCTCACGGGCGCCTGCGTCGTCGCGCTGGGCAACTACATCGTCGGCGCCTTCGGCGACCACGAGGAGACGGTGGCGCAGGTGCTCCAGGCCGCGCGCGCCGCGGGCGAGGAGATGTGGCGCATGCCCATCAGCGACATGCAGAAGGACGCCCTGCGCTCCGAGGTCGCCGACATGAAGAACTCCGGCGAGCGCTGGGCCGGCGCCATCAACGCCGCCATCTTCCTCCGCGAGTTCGTGGCCGACACGCCGTGGGTGCACCTGGACATCGCCGGCCCGTCCAGCAGCCCCAAGGAGCGCGGCTACCTGAGCAAGGGCGGCACCGGCGTGGGCGTGCGCACCCTGGTGGAGTACGTCCGCCTGCGCGCGCAGGAGCAGGACACCGCGCCCGTTGAAGCGGCGCCCGCGCCCAAGGCCAGCAAGGCCAAGCCGGCCCGGAAGCGCGCGAAGTAGCGCGGCCTCCCCGCCAGAGGGCGTCCCGGAGGAAGGGGCGCCCTCAGCGCTGGGGCACCTTCCACGCCGTCGCCGGCCCCGCCAGCGGGCGGACGCCCTGGATGAGCGCATCCACGCTCTGGGGCACGTCCGCCGCGGCCTGCGCCGGCCAGGTGGCCAGCATCATCAACACGCGCCCGGGGATGCCTTCACGCACGGCCACCTTGCCGTGCACGCCATCCCCCACCTGGAAGTCGAAGCCCACCGCGGTGTCCGACAGCGCGATGGGCGCCGGGTCCGTGGTGGTGAAGCCCGGGTGCTGACGGAGCCCTTCGGTGAGCCGCTCCGCGAACTGCGTGGGCGAGGCCACCGCGGGCGCCACCTGCAACACCACCTGCGCCCCGGAGACGTTGTGGCGGAGGATGACGGGAATGGCGAGCCCCTCCGGCGTGCGCTCGTTCGTCTCGTCCAGCTGCCAGTCCGCCGTGGGCCGGATGATTTCGAAGCCCAAATCTTCGTCCACGTAGCGGCGCGTCGTCGAGCGGCGGTCCTCGCTCGCGGCCTCCACGGACGGGGCGGGCCCGGAGCCGCCGGTGCCCTCGTGTGTCACCGCCTGGCGAGCGCCGCTGCAGGCCGTCGTCAGCGCCAGGAGTCCCCACACCCACTTCCGCATCGCGCCCATGCCCGCTCCCCGCCCCAAACGCCGTGACGGCGAACGTGGACACGGGCGGCCCCCTAGGCCAGCCCTCCCTGGAGCGTGCGGTAGGTGTTGGACAGCCGCTCCGCCACCTCCGCGGGCAGGACGTTGCGCGCTGAAAACAACGCATAGGACACGAAGGCGTCCAGGGCCTCCAACGTGAGGGCCCGGCCCACCGCCTCGCCTCCCGAGGCGAGGTTGGCCCTCAGCCGCGCCACGTCCACGCGCCCGTCCGCCGCCAGCGTCACCCCGGCGTACGCGTCCTCCAGCCCCTGCGGCGGCGCGTCCAGGAAGCCGCGCAGCAGGTCCGTGGCCTCCCCGGCGTCGCCCAGGGCCCGGTGCACCAGGGACAACAGCAGGTTGTAGCGCTCCTCGGCGGAGAGCAGCTCCCAGGCCATGCCCTCCACGGCGGGCGCCTGCGGCGGCGGCGGCGCGGGGTGGACGGCCACGTTGCCGCCGCGCACGGCCTCTTCCAGCCAGGTGTAGAAGGCGTGCGGGCCGCCCTCGTAGGACGCGCGCAGGCCGGCCAGCGGCAGCCCGTCCGCCAGCCGGGCGAACAGCCGCTCTTCACCCGGCAGCGGCCCTTCAGGGCCCAGCGTGGCGCGCATGTCGTCCGGGAAGCGGCGGCGCAGGCGCGACACCAGCTCCGCCCGCTTGATTCCGGTGAGGACCAGGTCCCGCGTGCGCTCGGGCAGCTTCACCACGTCCGCCATGGGCGCGGGGCCCTCGACGAAGACGAAGCCGCCGTCCTCCAACTCGAAGAGGCTGAGCACCACCTCACGCACCACGTACGTCATGGCGCTGTACAGGTTGGCCTCGGAGACGAGCCCTTCGGACGTGAGCACCTGGCCGATGCGGCGCGACGGCGTCACGCGCGACAGGGCCTGCGTCAGCTGCGCCTGCGTCAGCAGGCCCAGGCGGAGCAGCGCCGCGCCCAGCCGCTCCCAGCGCTCCGTGGAGGTGGCGAACACCACCTGTCCGTCCCGGAAGGACACCGTGCGGCGGCCCGTGGCGTGCTGCACCGCCAGCAGGCCGCTGCGGATGCCAGACAGGACGTGGGCGAAGACCTCCTCCACCGACAGGGTGCGCAGGCTGCCGGCGAGGAAGCCAGCGAAGCCGGGCGGCTCCTGGAGGAGCACCATCCCCTCCGGCCCGTGGAACCAGGCCTGGAGGGGACGGGCGGGGGACAACCCCTGGGCGAGCGGCCGCTCCAGGTCGAGCGATGCCGCATCACCCGCGAGGCGGGGCGTGGCTTTGGGTCGTGTCGCCACTGCCCACCTCTCCGACTGCCGGGGACTACTTCTTCGGCGCGTTCAGCTCCGCGTCGATGATGCTCTTGAACTCCTCGAAGGGCTGCGCGCCGGACAGCATGATGCCGTTGATGAAGAAGGCCGGGGTGCCGGACACGCCCGCCTGCTTGCCCTCGGCCAGGTCCTTCTGGACGATGGCGGCCTTCTCGCCCGAGTCCAGGCAGGCGTTGAACTTCTCCGTGTCCAGCTTCAGGTCGGCGGCGTGCTTCTTCAGCGCGTCCACGCTCAGCGCCTGCTGGTTGGCGAAGAGCTGGTCGTGCATCTCCCAGAACTTGCCCTGGTCCTGCGCGCACAGCGTGGCCTCGGAGGCCTTCGGCGCCTCCTTGTGGAAGTCGAGCGGGAAGTGGCGGAACACGATGCGGACCTTGTCGCCGTACTCCTGCTGCACCTGCGCCAGCGCCGGGTTGGCGCGGCTGCAGAACGGGCACTGGAAGTCGCTGAACTCGACGATGGTGACGGGCGCGCCCTCCGGGCCACCCTTGGCGGCGCCCGTGGCGGCCACCTGCTTGCGGACGACGGGGGCCTTCGGCGGCTCCGGCAGCGTCAGCTTGACGTTGGCGGACTTGCGCAGCTCCTCGAAGAGGGCCTGCGCGCGCTCCTGCTTCGGCTGCTGCGTCAGGAACTCCACGATCTGCGGCTTCATCTGCTCGAAGGTGGAGCCCTCCGGCAGCTGACCGGCGGCGCCGTCGTAGACTTCCTTGATGCGCTCGTCGGTGGGCGCGGGGACCTTGTCGTCAATCTCCGCCTTCAGGTACGCCTCTTGGGTGAGGCCGCGCTTCTTGGCCTCGGCGTCCACGAGCTTCTCCGTCACCATGCCGTCCAGGCCACGCTTCAGGAGCTGCGACTTCTGCTTCTCCAGGTTGGCCAGCGGCTCCTGGAGGCGCTCGTTGAGCTCCTTGTAGGTGATCTTCTGCCCGTCGCCGAACGTCGCGACGACAGTGTCGGGCGCGGGCTCGCCCGCGGCCTGCTGCGCCGCGGGAGCGGTGGCCGGCGCCTTCTCCTTGTTACAGCCGGCGGTGAAGGTGGCCGCCAGGAACGCGGCGAGGATGACGCGGGTGGGACGGTTGAGCATAGCCCGCCCACTTAGCCGAGCCTTCCCGGACCTGCAAGTTAATGACGTCAGGCGACCAGCGGCTCGAAGTCCAGCGCGCCGGCCAGTCCGGAGAAGCCCAATCCCATGCCCTCCAGCTCACGGCGGCGGGCGGGAACGATGTCGTAGCAGCTCGGGTCGGCCATCACCTTGCGCACCAGCTTGTGGTTGAGCGCGTGGCCCGTCTTGTACGCCGTCATGTGGCCGATGACGGGCCGGCCGAACAGCGACACGTCGCCGATGGCGTCCAGAATCTTGTGGCGAACGAACTCGTCCGGGAAGCGCAGCCCGTCCGGGTTGAGGATGGAGACCTCGTCCACGACGATGGCGTTCTCCAGCGAACCGCCCCGGGCCAGGCCCAGCTGCTTCAGCTTCTCCACGTCCCGCAGGAAGCCGAAGGTGCGCGCGCGGGAAATCTCACGCGCGAAGTCCCGGTCGCCGAAGTCCAGGTCGAAGGACTGGCCCTGGATGACGGGGTGCTCGAAGTCGATGGTGCAGCTGATGCGGAAGTGCCGGGCCGGCGTGAGCGAGGCCTGCTTGTCGCCGTCCACCACCGACACCGCCTTGCGGATGACCAGCAGCTCCTTGGGCGCCTCCTGCTCCCGCACGCCCGCGCCCTGGATGAGCGCCGCGAAGGGCGCCGCGCTGCCGTCCATGATGGGGACTTCCGGACCGTCCAGCTCCACCCGGAGGTTGTCGATGCCCATGCCGGCCAGCGCCGCCATCAGGTGCTCCACCGTGCCCACGCGGACCCCGTCACGGCCCAGCGTCGTGGCCAGCGAGGTGTCCACCACGTACTCCGCCAGCGCGGGGATGCTCACCGGGCGGGCGAGGTCCGTGCGCACGAAGACGATGCCATGCCCCGGGGGCGCCGGGCGCAGGGTGAGCGTCACCCGGGCACCCGAGTGGAGTCCCACGCCCTGCAGGGAGGCGATCTTCGAGAGAGTGCGCTGGTTGTAGGAGGACGGTCGCATTGTGGGTGTCGCCTCGTGGCTTCTCGGTGCTGCGGAGCTTCCGCTCCAGTCCCGCCGGAGGGCTGGAAACGTTCATCAGTGGTCTGATGTGACGCGCGAATCGAGCAATCAGCATGCCACTTCTCCGTGACATGCCTGGCAGCGCCGCGGGCCTGGAATTCAGCTCCAACCCCTTGGAGTTGCTCGGCTTTTTCGCGTGCCTTCAGGGGCACCGGTTCCGGCCTGGCGCCCCTCCCCCCGTGGCGGATTGCTGATTCCCTCCTGAACCGCGACACCGATGTCCGGGATTTGTCATCCCCGTCCTTGGCATCCCCGCGCCCTGCCCCCTCCTCGTCAACCCGTGTCTTCCATGCAACACGGGCGCGTCCATAGCGCAAGGAACTCAACGACGCAAACACTCGCAGTGACAATGCCCCATACACAGGGCCCGTCATGCGGGGTGGCCAGTAGCACCACGACAGGGCTGTATCAGCGTGCGGGGGTGGTGAGGAACCTGTCCCGAAGGGCCTCTGCGTCCGGCCGATCAAAGCCCCGGCCCTGGAGGTGGGTGCGGCGGCTGACGGCGTGGAAGGTGGACTCCAGCGTCTGGATGAAGCGCCGCAGGTCCTCGCCGAGCCGGGCGCGGATGCCAGGCCCCTCTGGCGGCCAGGGCAGCTCCACCAGCAGCGAGGTGAAGCGGTCGAAGGCGTCGTAGTCGCCGTAGCGCAGCAGCTGGTAGCCGCCGTCGTGGAAGTAGCCCAGGAAGTCCTTGAGGGCGTCCAGCGCGCGCTCGGCGGCGGGGACGTCCTCGGCGCGCAGGTGGGACTCCGCGGCGCGGCACAGCTGGGCGTACACCCACAGGTCCTTGCGCAGGCGCAGCGCCGCCTCCTGGGGGCTCATCAGCTCGTCGAAGACGCCGTCGGCCAGGCCCCCGTTGGGCGCGAGCGCCTCCACCAGCGCCACCACCTGCGCGCGCAGCACCGCCGTGAAGGCGGACGCGGCGCGCAGCGGGGCTTCCGCGTCGCGGTCCAGGTTGACCAGCACGTCGCGGGCCACGCGCTCCGTCTCCCGGGCGATGTCACGGGCGGCGCGCAGCGTGGCGGCCTGCAGGGACTTGGAGCCGGCCTTCGGAGACAGCTCCGAGTGCATCCACGACGCCAGCGCGGTGGCCTCGCTGCGCACCAGCGCCAGCAGCACGCGCACGCGGCGGGAGAAGGGCGGCTGCTCCTCCGCGTCCACGTAGGCCAGGTAGTGCAGCAGCCGGAAGAGGCCCAGGAAGGCGGTGGTGAAGGCGGTGCGCTGCTCCTCCTGGAGGGTGACCAGCGTGTCCAGCAGCCGCACCGAGCGGAGCCGGTCGTATTCGACGCGGAACTCCAGCGGGCGGAAGGGACGGAAGTAGCGGTTGAGGACGATCTCCCGCAGGGACAGCTTGCCCACGTCCTGGAACAGGCCGAGGTTCGCCGCCGGCAGCTTGAGCAGGTGGTCCAGCAGGTTCTTCAGCGCGTCGAAGGCCTCGCGCAGCACGAAGAGGCTTTCGGGCGGCGTCTCCTGGTCCAGCTGCTCTTCAATGAGCGCGCGCCGGACGCGGTCGTCCGCCAGCTGGGTCTCCACGTACTTGCGGAAGACCATCTTCTGGTCGCTGTCCGGGTCCTGCAGGTGGCGCGCGACGCGGATGGCGCGGTCCATGGCGTCGCGCACGTCCGCCAGCTCCTCGCGGAAGTCACGCGTGACGAGCGGCCTGTCGCGCGCGTCCACCACCGTGTTGAGGTTGAGGTAGCGCTCCACCGCGCGCAGCAGCATCTCGAACTCGAACAGCAGCTCCTCCCGCCCCTCCACGGGCACGCCCCGCAGCCAGCGCTCGCGTTCGGCGAGGAAGCCGGCGCGCGACGTCTGGGAGGCGCGCATCAGGTCGGCGTAGAAGTCGCGGGGGACGTGGGGCGACGAGGAAGGCGTGTCCTGGCTCATGGCATCTCAGAAGAGGCTGCCCTGGGGCGTGGGCGGTGGTTGCTTCTTGAAATACTGGTACGCGCGATGCGTGGCCATCCGGCCCCGCGGCGTGCGCTGGAGGAAGCCTTCCTGCATCAGGAAGGGCTCGTACACGTCTTCAATGGTATCGCGCTGCTCGCCCACGCTGGCGGCGATGGTCTCCACGCCCACCGGGCCGCCGCCGAACTTGTCGAGGATGGTCAGCAGGATCTTGCGGTCCATGGAGTCCAGGCCGCTGGCGTCCACCCCGAGCCTGTCCAGCGACTTCTGCGCCAGCTCCAGGGTGATTCTGCCATTGCCTTCGACCTCCGCGAAGTCACGCAGCCGGCGCAGCAGCCGGTTGGTGATGCGCGGCGTGCCCCGCGAGCGGCTGGCCACCTCGCGGGCGGCGTCCTTGTCCAGGGGAATGCCCAGGATGCGCGCGGAGCGGTGGAGGATGCTCTCCAGCGCCTTGGCGTCGTAGTACTCCAGCCGCTCCTGAATCTGGAAGCGGTCGCGCAGCGGCGAGGTGAGCAGGCCGGTGCGCGTGGTGGCGCCAATCAACGTGAAGGGCGGCAAATCAATCTTCATCGCCCGGGCGGCGGGCCCGGTGTCGATGGTGATGTCCAGCCGGAAGTCCTCCATGGCCGGGTAGAGGTATTCCTCCACGGCGGCGTTGAGGCGGTGGATTTCATCGATGAAGAGCACGTCGCGCGCGTCGAGGTTGGTGAGCAGGCCCGCCAGGTCTCCCTTGCGCTCCAGGGCGGGGCCGCTGGTGACGTGGATTCCCACGCCCAGCTCGTTCGCGATGATGTGCGCCAGCGACGTCTTGCCCAGGCCCGGCGGGCCGGAGAACAGGCAGTGGTCCAGGGCCTCGCCCCGGCTGCGCGCGGCCTGCACGTAGACCTTGAGCTTCTCGACGACGGGCCCCTGGCCCACGTACTCGTCGAACGAGCGCGGACGCAGGGAGGCCTCGAGCCGGACGTCCTCGGGCAGGACGTCTTCCGAGAGTGTGTCGGACTTCCTCGCCATGACCATCCGGACCCTATACAGGAAGGCCGCGCGTGTCGCCGCACATCTGGCGGCGATACACTCCGTGGGCCGCCGGGCCCGCCAGCCAGGCGGGCGCGGACAGGGGAAGGTGGGCCCCGCTCCCGACGTTCCTGGCACAGCCTCCGCCGACACTCCGAGGCGATTGAAGTGCGCCTGCCGTGTGCGAGAGTCGAGTCTGGAGACCGCATGAACCCGAGCCCCGCGTTTCGTCCCCTCCCATCCCTGGCCGGTGCGCGCGCCGAACCCGTGCCCGGGCTCCGGCTCCAGAAGCTCCGCCGGGCCGCGCTGGATGCGCGGGAGGCCTTCGTGAAGGAAGGCCCGGTGGCCGCGGTGGCCACCTGCGACCTCGTCACCTTCCCCTACCCCGCCCCGTTCGCCTTCAGCGGCGCGGCGGCGTCTCCGGCGCCCTACGTCATGCTGACGAACCGGATGCAGGTGGTGCAGTTCGTGGACCGGGAGGGCGCGCGGCGCACGCTGCTGTTCAACCCGTCCGACTACGAGCGCGGCGTCTCCGCCCCCTTCTACCGCGCGCTGCGCGAGCGCTACGGCGCCTTCGTCTCCGACAAGGTGATGTCCACGCGGCACGGCTCGGTGCAGAGCCACCTGGCCGCGCTGGGCCTCACTCCGGCGGACGTGGACTACCTGGCCTTCGACCACCTCCACATCCAGGACCTGCGCGGCTGGCTGGGCGGTGACGGCATGCCCGCGTACTTCCCCCGGGCACGCCTGCTGGTGCAGCGCGCCGAATGGGAGGTGGCCCTGGAGCCGCACCCCATGCAGGCGGTGTGGCTCGTGCCGGGCGGCGCCGACATCCCGCGCGAGCGCGTGGTGCTGCTGGACGGCGACGTGTGGCTGGGCCAGGGCGCGGCGCTGCTCAGCACGCCCGGCCACACGCGCGGCAACATGTCGCTGGCGGTGGCCACCTCGCGCGAGGTGTTCGTCACCAGCGAGAATGGCGTGGCCACGGAGAGCTACACGCCGCTGCAGTCCGCCATCCCCGGCGTGCGCCGCTTCGCCGAGCACATGGGCTGGGAGGTCGTCCTCAACGGCAACACGCGCGAGGACTCCCTGGACCAATACTCCTCCATGGTGGTGGAGAAGCTGTTCGCGGGCACGTCCTCCGTGGAGGGCGCGTTCATCAACTTCCACCCGTCCTCGCAGCTCACCGCGCACGTCATGGCGCCTGGCTTGTCGCCCACCATCGTCCTGCCCGCGCCCAACTTCGGCGACGTGCGGCCCACCCCCGCGTCACGGCGGGCCGCGTAGCGCTCAGCAGTCCCGGCTGAGGCAGAGCCACCAGGGGCGGAAGGGAACCGCGTACAGCTCCTGGTCCCTGTCGCCGTCCGACGCGGCGAAGAAGATGTTGAAGCCGGCGCGCACGAAGTTGAACGGGTTCGACGACGCGGCCCCTGGCGCGATGTCCAGCAGCCGGCTCGTCACCCAGGGGCGGCCGGCGCTGTACCAGACCTCGCGCCCGTGCCCCGCCGTCTCCGCGGAGAAGAACAGCCAGCCGGACTCGGCCTGGAGCCCCGTGGGCATGCTGCCCACCGGCCCCGGCTCGATGTCGCGCACCATCATCGTGCCCTGCGCCGTGCCGTCGGTCCGCCACAGCTCCCGGCCGTGCACGCCGTCGTCCGCGGTGAAGTACAGCGCGCCTCCCAGCGCGACCAGCTCCTTGGGCATCGAACCCTGGGGACCGGGCCAGAGGTCCCCGACGAGCCCCGTGCCCTCCACCGAGCCGTCACTGCGCCACAGCTCGCCGCCGTGCACCGCGTCGCCTGGGTTGCCGTACCAGTCTGCCGCCCCCGCCAGGAAGTACAGCGTGTCATCCAGCGCGGCGAGGTACGCAGGGTAGTCGCCTGCGAAGGTCCGCACCCGCTCGGCCAACGGTGGAGCCGTGCGCGCCACCCACAGCTCGGCCTGCTCCGTGCCCGGGTCCAACAGGAAGAACAGGTGCCGGCCCGCCGGCGTCAGCCCGAAAATCACCCCGGCGCCCTGCTGGGAGAACAGCCGCGTCGGCCGGCCCTGGCGGTCCACCCACCAGAGCACCGTCTCCGCGGCGTTGGCGGACACCAGCGCCAGGCCCTTGCCCCACGCCGTCAACTGGCTCAGGGAAAGTGAACCCGCGCCGGGCAGGAAGTCATGCACCCGCTCCGTGCCCTTGTCCGTGCCGTCGGTGCGCCACAGCTCGCGGCCGGACAGCCCGTCATCCGCCGTGAAGTAGAGGGCGCCGTCCACCTCGGTGAGGAACTCCGGCGCCGCGCCCACCGTCCCATGCCGCACGTCCCGCACCAGCACCGTGCCGTCCGCGGTGCCGTCCGTGCGCCACAGCTCGGCGCCATGCGCGCCGTCGTCCGCGACGAAGAAGACCCAGGACCCCACCCGCGTCAGGTTCCGAGGCTGCGAACCCGCCGGCCCCGGCCGCAGGTCCTTCAGCCGGACGGTCTGCCGCGACCCATCGATGCTGGCCCACAGCTCGCGGCCACTGACGCCGTCATCCGCGGTGAAGACGAGCACCTCGCCCGCTCGCGCCAGCTCCTGCGGATGCGAACCTGTCAGCCCCGGCCGGATGTCACGCAGCCGCTGGGCCGTGTCGCTGCACACCGCCCAGGGCTGCGGAAACAGGACGGGCCCCTTGCGCGCAGACGCCTCCGTCGACTCGTCGACAGGTGCCTGCGACCCGGGAACGGCCCGCGCCCATTCCTCCCCCGCCTCACCTTCCACCAGCGGCTCACACTCCGCCGCTCCCCCGCAAAGCAGCGACAGCCACACAGGAATGGCACGCCATGACGTCATGTATGCAACCCTCATCCTCGGCGCCGTGCCGGCCCTCGCCACTGGGACTGGAAAGTGTCACCCATGCCGGATGCTCCTACTCGGACTCGGGTAGGAAATCGCGTCTGCTGTCCGGCATCACGCGACGCCTGACGACTTCTGCAGACAGGGCAACACTGGGGCCTTCTGGCCCCAGCGACTTTCAAGCTCTCAACCCCAGAGAGGACAGTACGGCCCAGCCGTTCTCCTGGATTTTGCCGTCACAGCGCCGTCACACCGGCGTGTCGTAGCGTTCAGCCGCCGGAGCGGAGCGCCTTGAGGGCCTCGCGGAACAGCGCCTGGAAGGTGGCCTCCGCCCCCAACCGTTCGCCGGCCAGGTCCGCGGCCTTCTCCGCCTGGGGCTGCTTGTAGCCGAGGTTGAGCAGCGCGGAGACCAGGTCCGCATGGGCGCCACTGACGGCGGGCGGCGCGGTGCCACGGGACACCGCTTCCAGGTGAATCGTCTTCACCTTGTCCTTGAGCTCCAGCACCAGCCGCTCGGCGGTCTTCTTCCCCACGCCGTGAATCTTCGCCAGCCGCGCCACCTCGCCCCGCGACAGCGCCGCCACCAGCTCCGGCACCTCCATGCCGGACATCACCATCAACGACAGCCGGGGCCCCACCCGCGACACGCTGTTGAGCAGCAGGAACACCTCTTCCTCACCCTTCGTCAGGAAGCCGAAGAGGTCGAAGGCGTCCTCGCGCACCACGGTGCGCACGCGCACGTCCACCGGCTGTCCCTCCTCCGGCAGCTTCCCCAGCGTCAGCATGGAGAAGTTCACCCGGTAGCCCACGCCGCCCACGTCGATGGTGGCGTCCTCCAGGTCCTTCTCCAGCACCGTCCCGCGCAACCGCGAAATCATCTCGCCTCCGGACGCCGGTACGCGGGCGCCAGCCGGTCCGCCAGCAGCGACGCCGCGCCCTTGCGCTTCTTTCCCGATGCGGACGCCGCCGGTACCGCGGCCCGCCCATGGTTGAGGTGGCACAGCGCCACCGCCAGCGCGTCACTCGCGTCCGCGCGCTCCAGCACCGACGCCTCCAGGTCCAGGAAGGTCCGCACCATCCGCGCCACCGCGCCCTTCCCGTCCGCGCCGCCCGCCCCCACCGCCTTCTTCACCTTCGCCGGGGCGTATTCGAAGACGGGCAGCCCCGCCTGCGCCGCCGCCAGCAGCGCGACGCCGCGCGCGTGCCCCAGCACCAGCGCGCTGCGCGCGTTGCGGAAGGTGAACACGCCTTCCACCGCCACCGCGTCCGGACGGTATTTCACCAGGGCCGCCGTCAGCGCGCCGTGCAAGTCCCGCAGGCGGTCCGACAGCGGCAGCGCCGGGTCGCCCTTGATGACGCCGTGGCCCACGTGCACCAGCCGGCCCCGCTTCTCCTCCACCACCCCGAAGCCCATGAACCGGCTTCCCGGGTCAACGCCAAGCACGCGCACGTTCCACTCCGTTCCAGGACTCCGCTACTGCAACAACGAATCCAGCATCGCGTCTTCGATTTCGTAGTTCCCGTGCACGTTCTGCACGTCGTCGTTCTCCTCGAGCGCGTCCAGCAGCTTCAGGAGCTTCTTCGCCGTGTCCACGTCCAGCGCGACGGTGTTCTGGGGGAGGAACACCCACCGCTGCTGCCCCAGCGGCAGGCCCGACTCCTGGAGCCGCCCCGCCACCGTGTGCAGGTCCGCCGCCGCGGTGCGCACCTCGGCGCCTTCGTCCCCCAGCAGGATGACGTCCTCGGCGCCCGCGTCGATGGCCTGCTCCATCAACTGGTCCTCGGAGGGTCCGGACTTCACGCTGATGACGCCCTTCTTCTGGAACATCCAGGCCACCGCGCCCTCGGCGCCCAGGTTGCCGCCGTACGCGCTGAAGGTGGAGCGCATGTCGGCCGCGGTCCGGTTGCGGTTGTCGGTGAGGCACTCCACCAGGATGGCGACGCCGCCGGGGCCGTAGCCCTCATACGTCACCTCCTCGTAGCTCTCTCCCTCCAGCTCGCCCGTGCCCTTCTTGATGGCGCGCTCGATGGTGTCCTTCGGGATGTTGGCCTCGCGGGCCGCGGCCAGCGCGACGCGCAGACGGGCATTGCCGGAGGGCTCACCACCACCGAGCCGCGCGGCGACGGTGATTTCCTTGATGACCTTGGAGTACAGCTTCCCCTTGGTCGCGCCCATCGCGGCCTTCTGGCGCTTGATCTTCGACCACCGATTGTGACCGGACATGGGGGGTGTGCCTCAGCGGGCGCCCAGCGGATGGAGCACCCCGCGCCGGGCCTTGTCCCCTACCGGGGGCCGCCGAGTCAAACCCTTCAAACGCCCGCGTCGTCGGACCGGACAGCCCCCGTCAGGCCCTCCGCGCCGGGGCCCTTCTCCCGCGCCTCCACCGGCACGGCGTCCACGGCGGGCGCGGGCTCGAAGAAGCCGGGCACCTTGGCGCCACAGCGCGCCCGCTCGCGCTCCTCCAGCAGGCACGCGGGCACCAGGATGCCCAGCGCGAACAGCCGCGTGGACGCCTCGTACGCCACCGCCTCCGGGAACTGGCACTCCAGCAGCATGGCGCGCAGCGTCCGGCGCCCGTCGAAGAGGCGCACCACTTCGCCCACGTCCTCCGGCAGCGACGCCAGCAGATCCGCCAGCCGGGTGAAGTCCACCGTCAGCCGCGACGCCAGCGGCAGGCCCCGGGCACGCAGCGCGTCGAAGCGCTCCAGGCCCTGCAGCACCGTCTCACACAGGTACGGGCGGTCCATGGTGAACGAGCCCTTGTGCAGTTCGGGCCCCAGCACCACCGAGTAGTCCCCCGCGCCGAAGCAGAGCATCCTCCGGAAGGCCAGGCTGCCGCGCTCACCGTTGAAGACGGCGTCCACCACCAGGCCGTGCCGGAAGGCGAACCAGCCCTGCCCCTCCGCCATCACCACGCGGCCAGAGCGGCCGCCCGCCAGCAGCGCTCGCGCCACGTCCGTCAGCGGCAGCCGCCGCGTGTCCGACTCGAAGGCCGCGTCACCGCTGCACCGGCCCGCCTTGAGCCGGGCCAGCGCCACCACGTCTCGCGCCTCCACGGGATGGGCCAGATAGTCGTCCGCGCCCACGCCGCCCGCCAGGTCCCGATGGAAGTCCTCTTCACGCCGAGCCAGCAGCACCACCGGCAGGTGCGCCGTGCGCGCGTCCGCGCGAACCTGGCCACACAGGCTGAAGCCGTCTCCGTCCTGGAGCTCCACCTCGGTGACAACCAACTGCGGCGGCGTGCCACCTTCCGCCAGCGACGCCAGCGCGGCCTGCGCGCCCGCGACCAACAGGACCTCGAAGCCCGCCTCCGCCAGCGCGGCGGCCAGCACGGCCTGCGCGCCCGGCGCCGAATCCACCAGCAACACGCGGGGCCGGCCCCGTGACGCACGGCGACGCGCCCCCGCCTCGGCCAGGGCTTCCGGTCCGGCATACGTGGAAGGTTGTGGGAGCGCGGTAGCCATGAATTACTAAATCTTCGCGCTAAGCCGGACAAATACGCAAGGTGCCGACAAGCCCCTGGAATCGTTGGGGTTTCCGCCCGCCACGGTGCGGGGTAGGGTGTGCACATGATGCGTTCCGGCTGCTTCGGCCCTCTCGTGTCCGCGCTGTTGCTCGTCTCCCTGGAGTCCGCCGCCCAGGCGCCCGCCCCCGCCGACGAAACGCCGCGCGTCACGACGTCTGACACAGCGCTCCTGCGCGGCACGAGCGAGGACCCGCTGGGCGCGGTGCTGGCCCCGGTGACGCTGCCGGACGGAGCCACGGCGCTCTACGGCTTCGTGGGCGCGCCGGAGCTTGGCGTGGGCTTCCGGCAAGGCATCTCCGGCTTCGAGCTGGAAGCGCGCGCACGGCTCCAGTGGTTCCAGCTCTCCGCCTCGCTGGAGCTCGCGGTGCGGCGCAAGGTGCTGGAGCAAGGCATCCTGTCCCTGGCGCCCACGCTGGGCCTGGGCGTGGTGCTCAACTCGGGTGCCACGTACATGGACGACCGGAACTACTCCGGCGTGCTGCTTCGCGTGTCGCCCGGGCTGGTGGCGGGCTGGCGCGTCGCGGACACGGTGTCCGTGCTGGGGTTGCTGGACGTGCCGGTGGACATCGGCCTGTCCAATGGCCAGTCGCGGCGCATCCAGGCGCTCGGCGGAGGCGGCGTGGAGGTGTACCTGGGCAGCAACCTGTCGGCGCTGGCGGCGGGCCAGCTCGGCGTGGAGTCCTTCCAGGAGCGCTCGGGTGAGAGCCACACGCGCCTGGGCTACAGCGTCCGGCTGGGCCTGGGCGTCCGGCTCTTCTGACTCACGTCAGCCCGAAGCGCTCCAGCTTCTTGAGCAGGCCCTGGCGCGACAGGCCCAGCGCCTCCGCCGTATGCGTGCGGTTGCCATTCAAGCGCCGCAGGGCCTCCTCGATTTCACGCCGCTCCAGCGCTTCCACCTTCTGCGCCAGCGTGGTGGCGCCCGGCGTGCTGGAGGGCCGGAGCCGCTCGCTGCCGGTGAAGGACAAATCCTCGGGCTGGATTTCGCGCCGCTCCCCCGCCAGCACGGTGGCGCGCTGCATCTCATGGCGCAGCTCGCGCAGGTTTCCCGGCCACGCGTGGGCCAGCAGGGCCTCCGCTACGGCGTCCGACAACAGCCGGGCGCGGCCGTCCGGACACAGGTGCGCGCACTGGTTGAGGAAGTGCTTGGCCAGCAGCGGCAGGTCCGCGGGGCGCTCGCGCAGCGGCGGCAGGCGGATTTCAACGCCCTTCACGCGCCAGAAGAGGTCCTCGCGGAAGGCGCCTTCCTGCAGCATGCGGCCCAAGTCCCTGTGCGTGGCGGAGATGAGCCGCACGTCCACCTGGACAGGCCGGTCCGCGCCCACCGGCAGGATGTCGCCCGTCTCCAGCGCGCGCAGCACCTTCACCTGGAGGGACGGCGACATGTCGCCCAGCTCGTCCAGGAAGAGCGTGCCTCCGTCCGCCTCCGCGAAGAGGCCGCGGTGGTCCTTGGTCGCCCCGGTGAAGCTGCCCTTCACGTGGCCAAACAGGGCGCTCTCCAGCAGGGACTCCGGCAGCGCGCCGCAGTTGATGGGGACGAAGGGCCCGTCATGACGCCGGCTCTTGAGGTGGACGGCGCGCGCGAGCAACTCCTTGCCGGTGCCATTCTCCCCGGTGACGAGCACCGGCAGCTCACTGGCCGCCACGCGCTCCGCCAGGGCCGTGGCCGCCAGGAAGGACTCGCTCTGCCCCACCAGCGAGACACCGCCCGCCGCGCGCGTCAGCGAGCTGCGCAGCGTCTCCACCTGTCGTTCCAACTGCACCCGCGCCAGCGCCCGCTGCACCACCACCAGCAGCACGTCCGGGTCCACCGGCTTGGTGAGGAAGTCGTACGCGCCCAGGCGCACCGCTTCCAGCGTGTGCCGCGTGTCCCCTGCCCCGGACACGACGATGACCTTCGTCCCGGGCTTCGCGCTCAACAGCGCCGCCAGACCCTCCAGCCCCGCGGAGACGCTGCCGTCGGGAGGCAGCATCAAGTCGAGCAACACCAGGGGGAAGTCGCGTGCGTCAAAGGCGGCGCGAGCGGAGGGCCGGTCCGCGGCTTCCACCACCGCGTAGCCCGCCTCGCGCAGCAGCCCGCCATAGACTTTGCGGAACGCGGCGTCGTCATCCACGAGCAACAGCGGGTGCGGTGTGGACATGCGTGTGGCCTCCGCGTCAGTCCGGCAGCGGCGCCTGGCGCGGCGTCCCCATCAGCTCCAGGGTGCGCAGGGCCACCTGGATGAGCGTCTGGGCGCATGGCTCACACCCGCCGCCACAGCACCGCGGCCAACGGCCTTCCGGGTTGCGCAGCAGCGGGCGCACACAGGACTGGTAGTAGCTGGGCAAGCCGAGCTCCTCGCTGGCGCGGACCAGCGCGGCTTCGAACGGAGGTGGCGTGGATGGGGTGACGTCGGACACGAGGCCGTTTTAACAGCCGCCGTGTCCGCTGCCCACTCGCCCCAGCCCGTGACAGCGCGAATCACAGCAGCGAGGCCTGCGCGGAGACTTCAGGCGCGCTCGTCATGGGCTGGCACGTGGCACACCAGTACGTGTTCCGCCCGCCGAGGCGTTGATGGGAAACGGGCGTGGCGCAGCGCGGGCACGGCGCCCCCGCGCGGCCGAACACGTTGCGCCGGTGCTTCGCCTGCCCCTGGACGCCAAAGAGGTCCCGCTGGGTTCCTCGCATGCGGAGCCCTTCATCGAGCACCGCCTGGATGGCGCGATCCAACCGGACCACCTCATCGGCCGTGAGGGACGACGCCAGCCGACGTGGCGCAATCCCCGCCTGCCACAGGCTCTCGTCCGCGTCCCGGTTGCCGAGCCCCGCCACCACCCGCTGGTTGAGGAGCACCGTCTTGAGGGGGCTCTTCCGCCGCCCAAGCTGACGCGCCAGCACCGCTGGGGTGAACTCCACTCCCAGCGCCTCCGGTCCGAGTCCGTCCAGTTTCAAGCGCGCGGCCAGCTCATCGGAAGGGGCCAGGGCGAGGCGCGCGTAGCCGAGCGAGTCCGTGAACCGCAGCTCCTCGCCGCCCTCCAGTTCGAGCACCACCAGCGTCGAAGCCGGGCGCTCACTCCCCTTGGGGCGCAGCGCCAGCTCACCGAAGAGCATGAAGTGCAGCGCGAGCGTCGTCCCGTCATCGAGCGCGAGCAGGATGAACTTGGCCCTCCGGTTCGCTGCGGTGACCTGCCGCCCCTTCAAGGCTTCGATGAAGTCCGGCGGCGACGGGAAGCGGACGGCTGCGGAAACCAGGACCTCCGCCCCCACGAAGCGGCGGCCCACGACGGCCTGCCGCAAGTCCCGGGTGATGATTTCGACTTCAGGCACCTCTGCCACGCGGACGTCTCCTCCGCACATGCATGGTGTCGGCGCCTGGCGTCGTGCCACGAGGACGCCCTCGCGTCACGGCGCCCGGCTGCCCTCCGAGCGGAGCGCGCGACGCCGCGCCCCCTGGGCTCAGGCGCGGACTTCCACCTCGCGGACGTCGCGAGAGACCTCCCGCACCTCGACCTTCACATCCAAGAATTGGGCGATGGTGTGGAGCTGCGTCTCGGCATGTCCGTCCAGCGGCAGCGTGCGGAACGTGCCGCCCTTCGCCAGGGCCAGGAGGAGCAGCAGTTGGTCACACAGGTGCTCGCCCACCGGCACGCCCGCATCGAGGTAGCGTTTCACCTCTTCAACGACGTGTTCGGCCACGGCCTCCGCCCGCTTCCCCCGCTCACCGAAGCCGGTGAAGACCTCCGTCACGTGTTCACTCTCCACCTCGGCGACCAGCACGTTTCCGGGTCCCAGCGGGCGCTTCAGCTCCTCCGTCCGGAGCTCATCGGGCCGCCACTTCAGCGCCGCCCCCGCCGTACCCAGCTCGCGCTGCGCCACGTCGAACGGAATCATCGCAATCACAGCCTTCAGGTCGCGACGGACCACGCGCCCCCGCTCCAGCAGGTGCAACGGCTTCAGCGGCGCGGGCCGCACGTCGACCCGGAACCTCCCGCCCCCGGCCGGGAAGAAGCCAGCCCGCTCCAGCGTCGCCTCCACGGAAGGCCCCATGCGACGGACCAGCGGCAGATACGCCCGCTGGAGGAAGTCGAACGGTGGCGCCATGGGGTTGTGCGTTCCACCCTCCAACATCAACGTGGAAGGCCCGTCCGCCAGGAGCAGCGCCGGAAGCACCGTCTGGAGCACCAGCGTCGCGCTGCCCGCGGTGCCCACCGCGAAGTGGTAGTTCCCCGCGGCCAGGGCGCGCGGCCGGAAGGTCAGCTCGCGCGAGCCGAGCTCCGCGCCCGACACCTCCGCGGCCCCCACGGCCTCCGCCGCCTTCACCGACGTCAGGTGCTGACGCAGCAGGCCCGGCTTCTTCCGGCCCGCGCGGATGTTCTGGATGGTGAAGGGCGTGCCCGTCACCAGCGACAGCGCCAGCGAGGTGCGCAGCACCTGCCCCCCGCCCTCTCCCTGTGAGCCATCAATGCGCACCATGACGTACTCCTCCTTGCTGCTCGCGAATCACGAACCACCCGGCGCGCACTGACACCCCCGTGAAAATAGCGGCGCCCGCGCCCCCATCCTGGCGGCCTTTCGGCCTCTTGGGGAGCGCGGGCGCCTCGGTGTCTTCATCCCGGCATGGTCACCTCTGGGTTTCACTAACCCTTCACGCACACGACCTGCTTCAGGGTGTGGACCACTTCGACCAGGTCCGCCTGCGCCGCCATCACCGCGTCGATGGGCTTGTACGCAGCCGGCGTCTCGTCGATGACGTCCACGTCCTTGCGGCACTCCACGCCCGCGGTCGCCTTCGCGTGGTCCTCCACCGTGAAGCGCCGCTTCGCCGCCTCACGCGACATCACCCGGCCCGCGCCGTGGCTGCAGGAGTGGAAGCTGTCCGCGTTCCCCTTCCCTCGGACGATGAACGAACGCGCGCCCATGCTTCCGGGGATGATGCCGAGGTCACCCTCGCGCGCCCGCACCGCGCCCTTGCGCGTCACGAAGCAGTTCTTTCCGAAGTGGTGCTCACGGGCGATGTAGTTGTGGTGGCAGTTCACCGCCGCGTCCTTCAGCTCGAACGGAGGCAGCTCACCGCTCAATTGCAGCGCCTCCACCGCCTCATGCAGCATCAGCGCCCGGTTCGTGGCGGCGTAGTCCTGCGCCCAGCCCACCGCGAAGACGTAGTCCTCGAAGTGCTCCGTCCCCTCCGCCAGGTACGCCAGGTCTCCATCCGGCAGGTTGATGAACCAGCGGCGCATGTCCTGCTTCGCCAGCTCGATGAAGTAGCTCCCGATGCGGTTCCCCACGCCGCGCGAGCCGGAGTGCAACATCAGCCACACGCCCTCCGACTCATCGAGGCACAGCTCGATGAAGTGGTTCCCCGTCCCCAGCGTCCCCAGGTGCGACAGCTCCGGCCCACGGCCGATGCGCGGATGCTTCCCGACGATGCGGTCGTACCCCTCCACCAACCGCGCCCACTCCTGCTGGTGCCGCGCGGGCGCCACACGCCACGCGCCCACGTCGTTGCGGCCACCGTTGTCGGAGCGGCCATGCGGCACCGCCCGCTCAATCGCCGAGCGCACCCCACGCAGCGAGTCCGGAAGCTGGTCCGCCCGCAGCGTCGTGCGAACGGCGATCATCCCGCAGCCGATGTCCACCCCCACCGCCGCCGGCACCACCGCCCCCACCGTGGGGACCACGCTCCCCACCGTCGCGCCGTAGCCGCGGTGAACGTCCGGCATCACCGAGACCCACTTGTGGATGAAGGGAAGGCCGCGCACGTTGCGGAGCTGCTTCTTCGCCTCCTCCTCGAACGGAACACCCACCGTCCACGCCTTGATGGGGCGGCCCGCCTCGTCCGACAGCACCTCGTAGTTCCCGTTGTCGCGGCTCATCGTCTCCACCTTTCAGTCGTCCGCCGGGCGCTGTGTCCCGGTCACGGGGGAGGCCTAGAGCAGCCGCCGTGCCAACACCGCTCCCGAGGGGAGCCCTCCACGCGAGCTGACATTTTCTATCTTTTTGGATAAAGTCATATCTGGATGGCGAAATCGCGCGCGCGCAAGACGGTGGTCCTGGGGATGCTCGGGACGACGCTGGACAACGGGCAGGGGCCGCAGCGCTGGATGCGGTGGCGGCCCACGGTGGCGCTGTGCCAGCAGGAGGACCTGCTCGTGCACCGGCTGGAGCTGCTGCATCCGCCGAACGCGACCTCGCTCGCGGCCACCCTGGTGGGAGACATCCGGCAGGTGTCACCGGAGACGGAGGTGCGGGGCAGGCCCCTGGACATCCGGAACCCATGGGACCTGGAGGAGACCTACGGCGCGCTGCTCGACTACGTGCGCGGCTATGCCTTCAACCCCGAGGCGGAGGACTACCTGGTCCACATCACCACGGGCACGCACATCGCGCAGATCTGCATGTTCCTGCTGGTGGAGAGCCGCCTCATCCCCGGCAAGCTGGTCCAGGTGTCACCCGACCCCAGGGACCGCGCGGGGGCGGGCACGCACACCCTCATCGACCTGGACCTGTCCCAGTACGACACCCTGGCCGCGCGCTTCCGGCAGGAGCAGCGAGAAGGACTGGCCTTCCTCAAGTCCGGCATCGACACCCGCAACGCGGCGTTCAACCGCCTCATCGAGCGCATCGAACAGGTGGCCGTCCAGTCCCGCGCACCCTTGCTGATCACCGGCCCCACCGGCGCGGGCAAGTCGCAGCTCGCGCGGCGCATCTACGCGCTGAAGAAGGCGCGGCGTGGTGTGGCGGGCCCCTTCGTGGACCTCAACTGCGCCACGCTCCGAGGCGACGGCGCCATGTCCGCCCTCTTCGGCCACGTGAAGGGCGCCTTCACGGGTGCGCTGAGCGACAGGCCCGGGCTGCTGCGGCAGGCGAACGGCGGCGTGCTGTTCCTGGACGAAATCGGCGAGCTGGGCGCGGACGAACAGGCCATGTTGCTCCGCGCGCTGGAGGACAAGCGCTTCCTGCCGGTGGGCGCGGACCGCGAGGTGGAGAGTGATTTCCAGCTCATCGCGGGCACCAACCGGGACCTCCAGGTCGAGGTCGAGCGCGGGCGCTTCCGCGAGGACCTGCTCGCGCGCATCAACCTGTGGACCTTCCGGCTGCCCGCGCTGCGCGAGCGTCCAGAGGACATCCCACCCAACCTGCTCTTCGAGCTGGACCAGTCCTCGGAGGCCGTGGGCACGCGCGTCACCATGAACAAGGAGGCCCAGGCGCACTTCCTGGCCTTCGCCACGTCCCCGGAGGCGCGGTGGGCGGGCAACTTCCGGGACCTCAACGCGGCGGTGCTGCGCATGGCCACGCTGGCGGCGGGCGGGCGGATTACCCGGGACGTGGTGGACGAGGAGCTCGAACGGCTTCGCGAGCAGTGGCGCCCCTCCGGAGCGAAGGTGGCAATCGCCGCCGGGGACCTGGTCGCGGAGGTGCTGGGGGAGAGTCTCGCCAGCGAGCTGGACCGCTTCGACCGGGTCCAGCTCGCGGATGTGCTGAGCGCCTGCCGGGCGTCACGCTCGTTGTCGGACGCGGGGCGCGTGCTGTTCGCACAGTCACGCGCCCAGAAGAAGAGCGTCAACGACGCGGACCGGCTGAAGAAGTACCTGGCCCGCTTCGGCCTCACCTGGGCGGACGTCAGCGGGCGAGGCGCGTAGACAGGGGCTTCAGAGCATGGGCATGCCGCGCGTCGTCACGCCCTTGCCGCCGCGGCCCACGAGGTAGAACGACTCCTGCCGGGACACGAAGAACTTCCAGCCCTCCTCGGTGAGGTAGGCCGGGTCCTCCTGCATCACGTAGACCTTCTGCCCGTCCCACTCCGGCACCGCGGTGGCGGTGTTCAGCTCGATGGCGATGTACGAGCCCAGGCGCAGCGTCTTGGACTCCTCCTGCCGGCTCGCCGAGCGGAAGTCGATGCTCGCGCCCAGCGCGTGGCCCTGATTGCCCAGCGGGTGACTGTACACCATGGCCTCGATGCCCTTCTCCTTCATCTCCGCCATCGTCTGCGTGTACACCTGCGCGGACGTGCGGCCCGGACGGGAGGCGCGCAGCATCAGCGCGTCCTGGAGCTCCAGGGTGTTGGCCAGCGCCCGCTTGAGCCCCTCCGGCGCGTCCGTCTCACCCTCTTTCAGCACGTAGGCCATCTTCTGCCAGTCGGAGTTCAGCCCCATGTAGGTGATGCCGAAGTCCACGTGCAGCAGGTCGCCGCGGAGGATGACGACGTCCTCCTTCGCGGGCGCCAGGAAGCCTCGCGAGCTCGAGCCGTCCAGGCCCTTGCGCTGCACGCGCAGGTCCGGCTGGAACCAGGTGTCCACGCCCAGCGCCCAGAGCCTGTCATAGAGGTAGCGGCGCACGTCACCGACGGTCGTCTTCCCCGGCACCACCACCTCCGGAGAGAAGGCCTCCTTCACCACGGCCTCCGTCAGCATCACCAGCCGCTGATAGTGCAGCCACTCCTCGGGGATGCGCGTGTCCAGGTACTCCTCGATGAGCGGCGCGGCGCTCACGAAGCGCGCCTCCGCCTCCGCGCCCAGGGACTCCACCAGGAAGGCGTAGCTGTCCTTCGTCAGGCTGCGCGTCACCCCGCGCTTGCCGCCAATGCCCAGGGCAATCGTCCGGGGCTGATAGCGCGTGTTCAGGTCCGCCAGGATTTCCTGCGGCTTGCGCCCCTCTTCGGGCAGCTCGAAGAAGCGCGCGAGCGTGGCCTCCGAGTAGCCGGAGAGCGCGACGCGCTTGAGGCCCTCGGGCCCGGCGTCGACGAACGCGAAGATGTCCCGGTTGCCCGCATAGGGCCGCGGCGGCGCGATGAACTGGGTGAGCGGGTCGTCGTGGAACTCCTCGTTGACGACCACCCACATGCCCACGCCATGGCGGCGCATCATGTCCAGCAGCATGCCGTGGCGCTTCTCCAGCCAGGCTTCGCGCTCGGCGATCTGCTCCGACCAGGACATGAGGCGCGGCGGCGAGTCGTCAGCGGCGCCCTGGCGCCCCGTGGTGGCACAGGCGGCCAGCAGCAACAGCGGCAAGGCCGCCCACTTCACGGACTTCATGTGAGGACTCCCATCGAGAAGGAGGCCGCACCGTATCGCATGAAAGCCAGGGGGCCTCCGCCTCCAGAGCCCTTGGAGTCTCTGGAGGCGGAGGGCCTGGGGCGCGGCCCCTTCCTCCCCCCACGCGCCGAACTCAGAAGCTGGCGATTTGGAACTCGAAGTCGCTCTCGTCGAACGCCTCCAGCTCCCGCCCCCCCAGGTCCTCCGCGTC